>NZ_JBLXHU010000024.1:0-41165 GCF_048259285.1 Bizionia sp.
TATAGCGTAAGTCAATAAATCCAATTCAGTATTAATTTAAAAATACAGGTATGAAAAAATTTACACTAATGCTATGTTTTTGGTTATTTCTACTTTCTGTTTACGCTCAAGAAAAGTTCGGTTCTGATGATTATAATTCCGATCTCACAAGTCTTGAGTACAAAATACAAAGTCCAATTGCCAATTTGGCGGTTATTCCACTTCATTATAATCTTTCTATTTCTAATGAGAATATGAATGTTTTAAAATTACAAACCACAATTCCTACGGCAATAGCCCAAAAATGGCTCCTTATAAATAACGTTAAAATACCAGTGATAAATGCGCCTTCAATTAGAGGTTATTCAAATGGTTTTGGAAATATCCAAATTATGTCCGTCATAACACCTTCAAAAATCAGCAATTTTACTTGGGGATTTGGCCCCGCTATTCTGTTTCCATCGATAAATAAATCTTTAGGGTTTGATAAGCTTTCTGTAAGTCCAACAGTTGTCATTATAAAACAAGCAAATACTTTTACCTACGGGGTTAGGCTACAAAACTTTCTGTCGATTGCGGGAAATAGTAATACAGAAAAGGTTAATTTTTTGAATTCTGAAATTATACTATCAAAGAATTTAAAAAACGGTTGGTATGTCTATTCTAGCCCCAATATTACTGCAAACTGGAATGCGGAGAGCAATAAGCAATGGACTATTCCATTAGGAGCTGGAGTAGGAAAATTAATTACCCAAAACCGCTATTTACCACTTAATTTAAAGGGGAGTGTTTATAAATATGTTGCAAATTCTTTGGATGCTGATTGGTTGATTCAAGTAGAAGCCAGCTTTATTATAAATTCGAAGTAGTACGCGACGCGTGATGCGTTTTCTTCATTGCAATTCAAATATAAGCATGTTCCCAAGTTTTTCCGTTAAAATGAAAAACGAATGTTTTTCTAAATGATTATCAGGTAACAACAAGCTGTTTAAAACGTTTTCTTATTTCTTTAACTCTAATTTTTCTGCAAAATAATCGCAAAAATCCTTCATAGTTGCGGTCATTTTCTCATCTTGAGTAGCCCGATTAAACGTATCACTCATAGCAACTAAAGTTTGATGAAAAAACAATTTCATTTCGTCTACAGGCATATCTTTAGTCCACAAATCAATACGCAATGTTTCTTGGTTTTTACTGTCCCAAACAGACAGTAGCATTGCTTTTGCCTCTTCATTATCTATACCTCCATCTTGGGCTGTCCATGTTAAATGTTCGGGCACACGATTTTCATCTAATTCAACTGTTAGCTCTATCGTTGATTTCAAATTAGCCATTATCTTTTGGTTTATATTTACTATTATTAAAAATTTCTAAAGGTTCTGCTGTTAACAAACTTTTTATTGTTACGTCATTATTCGCCATATAGGATTTAACTATTTGCCAGCCTATAAATTGACCAACTCTACCTGGTGACTCATTATCAACTTGCTCCAAATAAAACTTGGAAAAAGGCGCAGGATTAATAAATCTGGATGGTAATTTGGCATTGGTATCATACAGCAATTCTTCGCCAATAAAATAATTCCAAATAAACCATTCGTTCTCAACGGCCCATTCTAATTGCGTTTCTGTGTAGCCTATTTTATCAGCATCTGAAACAAAGGGAATCATCATATCTTTAAAATACAGCTGTTTACCATAATAAATCATTTCGTCCAACAAGGTTTTTCTCGCGGTTTGATAGGCCTGTTTTTCAGCATAAGCTGCAGCCAAATCTACCACCATTTGATTCCTTTCAAAATTAGCTTTTAGATAAGTTGAAATTCCATCATAAAACTTATGATCCTTCCCCAAATAGGTATCGATAGAAATTAATACCAAGGTATCTGTTACAATTACTTTGTTTCTATAATCTACAGATGATGTGGCTGTAATAACGCGCGGTATTCTAAATTCTGGGAAATAGTATTTTACATGCTTAAAAAGTCTGGTAATGTCATCTTTCTCTTGACTGAAATCATCAAAAATCTGACTACTTTCTGTCATTAATTGTTGTTGCAAAGTATCTTGCATTCGTGCCTCCCAAAACTCATCAGGATACTGCTTTGGAAACATAAATGGAAAAGCAGCTTTAAGTTTTGGCAATTCATCAGGGGTTGCATTTCCAAAAGCTTTATCAAAACGTTCTACTGTAAAATCAACCTCTATCTTTTCTATATCCTGTTCAACTTGACTTTCTTGTTGGCAAGAAAAGAGGCAGAAAACTAAAAGGAAACTTACTAAATACTTCATAAAAAACTTATAGGTTGTTAATTTTTATTAGTCCAACGATTGCCATATTTTTGTGAGGCAAAGGTACATCACTTTGTTTAAAAAATCCATTAAATGCAAACAGAAAAAATTATCGATTATATTGTAACATGGCTTACCAATTATGCTACAAACGCTAAAGTTAATGGTTTTGTTGTGGGTATTTCAGGTGGAATAGATTCGGCAGTGACCTCAACCCTTTGTGCCAAAACAGGTTTGGATGTTTTGTGTATTGAAATGCCAATCCATCAAGCACAAAGTCATGTATCGCGTGGACAAGAGCACATAGCCTTTCTTAAAAAAAACTATCCAAACGTACGCGATACCCAAACCGATTTAACGCCCGTTTTTGAAGAATTTAAAACCGAAGTTTCTTTAGAAGGCAATCAAGACATTGTAGATATGGCTCTAGCAAATACGCGCGCACGATTACGCATGACGACCTTGTACTATTATGCTGGACTGCAAAAATTATTGGTTGCAGGTACTGGAAATAAAGTTGAAGATTTTGGCGTTGGTTTTTACACCAAGTATGGTGATGGTGGTGTGGATTTAAGCCCCATTGCCGATTTAATGAAATCTGAAGTTTATACTATAGGTGAATTTTTAAACGTACCCGCTTCCATTATGAAGGCAGCACCAAGTGATGGATTATTTGGCGATTCCCGAAGTGATGAAGACCAAATTGGCGCCTCCTATCCCGAGTTAGAATGGGCTATGACCATGGATGAAGCCGGAAGAAACGAAACTGAATTTGATGGACGGAAGCACACAGTTTTCAAAATATATAAGCGCCTGAACAATGCTAATAAGCATAAAATGAATCCAATACCAATTTGTGAAATTCCAAATAATTTAAAATAATAATTAAAAATGTATCAGATATTTCCTATCTTTATGATATACTTTCAACAAATAGCAACGCCTCATTAGTATTAATTTTATAATTTAATAATTATGATCAAATTGTTGGTGGTAGATAATCACCCTATTGTTAGAAAAGGGCTCGAACTATTATTTGTAACATCACCACAGATTCAAGTTGTAGGAGGTGTCAATAATGGAGAAGCTATTTTTGACTTCCTAAAACAACACCCTGTTGATATTATTTTAAGTGAAATAGATTTACCAAAACTAAATGGTATTACGGCTTTGCGACGTTTAAGGAAAGAATTCCCGAAAGTTAAAACCATCATGTTTAGTGCACAACCAGAAGAAATTTATGCCATAAATACTATTAAGTCTGGTGCTGAAGGCTACCTGATGAAGAGTGTAGATATCATGACAATTAAAGAAGCTATTTTAAAGGTTCATGACGGAAGTGTTTATTTAAGCAATGATATTGCCGAGCAAATGTCCTCAAAAAAACGCGGTTCTAGATCGGGCAGTTATTACAAAAAACTCTCCATGCGGGAGATTGAAGTTTTAAAACTATTAGCTTCAGGCCGTAAAAACAAAGAAATAGCGCAAGAATTGAACATTAATGAAAAAACCGTGAGTACTTATAAAGCACGACTCATGAAAAAATTAAATGTCAGTAATATTGTTGATTTAATTAGTCGCGCTAAATTATTAGAGCTATAAAACGCGATTAAGTTTTCTTGAAAGCAGCATTTTTAAACTCGAATAATCCTTGACTTCTTCTAATATGTTTCGGTTTGTTTCCTGCTTATTACTTAACGTTTCTTGTTGAAATTCACGCACTTTTAAATCTATTAAATAGCAGCGTAAGCTTAAAATAGTTTCACTAACTAATTGTGCAATAGTCGTGTTTTTAGCTTTAGGGAAAATATTTTTACGTTCCCAATCAGACAATGAATGACGCTCGTCTTCCATTAAAATTGTAGTGATTTCTGACGCCATTAAAGGTTCAACTGTATTGACTATGTTCTCAATCTGTAAATCTGGGTTTTGATTTAAACTTTCAATAATGGTATAATATAAGTCCTTGAAGGTGTCATTGGTAAATTGCATTTCATCTTCCTGTAAGTCTAAATATATTTTTTCAAACACTTTAGCTTGATGCTTTACAGGTTCTAAAACCAATTCATTCGTATCGTTTTCCTTCAGAATTAAATCTTCAAAATCTTCCGTTTTATTCCCATAAAGTAAGAGTATTTGAATAATTTTCCGTTCTAATTCATATTGAACATCCACTTTTTTAGCAGACTGTTGTTCATTCTTAATAACATCAAAAGCTTTTTGCTCTTGCTTAAGCTGTTTATTAGTTTCTTGGGTTTCCTTTTTCGTTATTTGTGCCAAAGTGCTAAACAAAACCGATTCACTGATGTCCATTATTCGGGCACATTCCTGAATGTAAATCTCCGTTTTTATCCGATCTGGAATTTTTGCAATACTGTTTACAATATCACGGATGGTTTCGGCCTTTTTTATAGGATCGTTTTTTGCTTCTTTTACCAAAAGCGATGCTTTAAACTGAATAAAATCTTGGGCTTTATCTTCTAAATACGTGGTAATTTCCTCCAATGTATTTTGTTTGGCAAAACTATCTGGATCATCACCAGCAGGAAACGTACAAATCTTAACATTCATACCTTGTTCCAAAATTAAATCTATCCCTCGCAAGGAAGCCCGTAAACCTGCAGCATCACCATCAAATAAGACGGTTATGTTTTTGGTAAGCCTATTTATTAATCGAATTTGCTCTGGCGATAAAGCCGTTCCAGATGAAGACACAACATTTTTAATACCACGTTGATGAAACTGAATAACATCCGTATACCCTTCTACCAAATAACAATTATCCTCTTTGGCAATACTTTGCTTGGCGTGAAAAATACCATATAACACTTTACTCTTGTGGTACAAATCACTTTCTGGCGAGTTTAAATATTTGGCTGCTTTTTTATCACTGGTTAAAATACGGCCTCCAAATCCTAAAACGCGACCACTCATACTCTGAATAGGAAACATTACGCGACCCTTAAATCGATCGAATTGTTTTTCGCCTTTTACAATGGTTAAACCCGTTTTTTCTAAAAACTCTAATTGATAACCTTTTTTTAAAGCGTCGTCTGTAAAAGCCTGCCATTCATCTAAAGAATAGCCTAAATTGAAGGTTTTAATGGTCTCTTCTGTAAAACCACGTTCCTTAAAATAACTTAATCCTATGGCTTTTCCTTGATCTGTTTTATGTAAGATGTTTTGAAAATACTTGCTCGCATATTCGCTTACTAAATACAAACTTTCTCGCGCATCAGCCTGTTCCTTTTCCTCATTAGATTGCTGCGTTTCTTCAATTTCAATATTGTATTTATTCGCTAAATATTTTATAGCTTCCGGATAGGTAAAATGTTCATGTTCCATTAAGAAAGCCACGGCATTTCCGCCTTTCCCACTTGAAAAATCTTTCCAAATTTGTTTTACTGGCGACACCATAAAGCTTGGTGAACGTTCATCACTAAACGGACTTAAACCTTTGTAGTTACTACCCGATTTTTTCAATTGTACAAAATCGCCAATAACCTCCTCTACACGAGAAGTTTCAAATACTTGATCTATGGTGGATTTTGAAATCAAAAAGAAAGGGTTTTAGTTTAAAAAATTTAACGTGCTACAAATATAGTTTTAATACTGAAAATATGTTAAATCATTCTAAAAGAAAGGTCAAATAATAAGGCATTTGGTTATCTTAAATTTTTAAATTCTAAAAATGACTCCAAAAAATAAAAAGCCGGTTTATCGTAGAAAGCGTTATACTATTCCCATTATAATAATTGTCCTTTTAGTCGCTTTTCGCATGTATTTGCCTACGTTGGTTAAAAACCATGTTAATTCCATACTTAAAGATTTACCGGGATATTATGGTCACGTTGAAGACATAGACATTGCACTTATTCGCGGCGCCTATGTTATTGATGGTTTGTATTTGAATAAAGTAAACGCAGAAACCGAAATACCGTTTTTAAAATTTCCTAAAAGCGATATTTCTATCGAATGGAAATCCTTATTCAAAGGTAAAATAGTGACGGAAGTTATCATGTCTAACCCTGCAATTAGTTATGTTTTTGAGGATCAAGAATCGGAAGCAGGCACACCGGAGGCTGATGCAGACGATTGGACTAAAGCATTAACTGAAATTATTCCAATCGATATTAACCATTTTGAAATTCACAATGGAAAATTTTCATTTTTGCAAATGCAAGCAGAGCCACAAATTGATTTGAATTTCACAGAAGTTGAATTTACTGCTGATAATTTACGCAATGTGGTTTCTAAAGAAAAAACACTACCATCGCCCATTCATGCTACCGGAAGATCTATTGGTGCTGGAAACATGACATTGGATGGTAAAGTCAACTTAATTAAAGAAGTTCCAGATTTGGATATTGCCTTTTCTTTGGAAAATGTAGATATGACAGCTTTAAATGATTTTACCAAACATTATGCAAACATCAATTTTGAACGTGGAAATTTTGGTCTATTTAGCGAAATTGCTATAGCTGACGGGTATTTAAAGGGGTATATGAAACCGCTTTTAACAGACTCTGTGCTAATTGGTAAAGACGATAATTTTATTGAAACATTATGGGAAGGATTTATAGGATTCTTTAAATTCGCATTAAAAAATCAGAAAACCGATACCTTAGCAACCAAAATTCCTATTGAAGGAGATTTAAATAACGTAGGGACTAAAGTGTGGCCCACAATTACCAGTATTTTTAAAAATGCCTGGATTGAAGCTTTTAAAGGTGTCGTTGATGATGATATTGAATTTCAAGATGCCTTTCAAGAATCTAATGATGAATAACCTAATTTTGATGTGCCAATTAAAATACTAAATTGGTTACTCTATTTTTTTTAAATAATTAAACGCATTTTTATTATGAAACAACACGTTCAATGGTTTGTATATAGTATACTCTCCTTATTTAGTATTTCCTTGGTGAGTGCACAAGAAAAAGCCATCCCTGTTTTTGAAAATGGCGAAGCGCAAATAGTTGAAGCCTTTAGTAATACAGAGGATTGGATTCGTCATGACTTATGGGTTGAAACTACTTTTGACACGGATGGCGATGGTAAGATGGACCGGATGCACGTAGCAGTTACACGACCTAAACAAACCGACACTGAAGGTTTAAAGCTACCTATTGTATATGAATCTAGTCCATATTATGCTGGTGTTGCTGGCGAAGTTGACGGCTTATTCTGGAATGTAAATCATGAACTTGGTGAGGAAGAAAAGCCAAGAACCAAAGTAGAAGTAAAACGTACTGGTGAACGCCCTATAATTTCCAATTCGCAAATTCGGACGTGGGTTCCACGTGGTTACATTGTGGTGCATTCCTCATCGCCAGGAACGGGATTATCACAGGGTGCACCTACCGTTGGCGGCATCAATGAGTCTTTAGCACCAAAAGCGGTTATTGACTGGTTAAATGGTCGTGCAAAAGGTTATACAACACCGGATGGTAACGAAACTGTAGAGGCCTTTTGGAGTACTGGAAAAGTAGGTATGACT
Organism: Bizionia sp.; assembly: GCF_048259285.1. Lineage (NCBI taxonomy): Bacteria > Pseudomonadati > Bacteroidota > Flavobacteriia > Flavobacteriales > Flavobacteriaceae > Bizionia > Bizionia sp. Next base: position 7,772 of record NZ_JBLXHU010000024.1, read on the forward strand.
GGAACCAGTTATAATGGAACTATTCCATTGGCAGCGGCTACAACAGGTGTTGAAGGTTTGGAAGCTATAATTCCTGTAGCACCAAACACATCATACTATCATTATTACCGTTCTAATGGTTTGGTACGCTCACCAGGTGGTTATCTTGGTGAAGATATTGATGTGTTATATGATTTTATTCATAGTGGTGACGAATCCAAACGTGCTTATAATAATAGGACTGTTCGCGATACGGAGATGAAAAATGGTATGGATCGAGTGACTGGCGATTATAATGACTTTTGGGCTGGACGTGATTATTTAAATCAGATGAAGCCAATGACAGCTGCTTTATTAATGTCTCACGGTTTTAATGATTGGAATGTGATGCCAGAACATAGCTACCGTATTTATCAAGCCGCTAAAGACATGGGATTACCGGTACAAATTTATTATCACCAGTTTGGTCATGGAGGTCCACCTCCAATGTCTATGATGAATCGTTGGTTTACGCATTATTTACATGGTGTTAATAATGGTGTAGAAAATGATGCGAAAGCATGGATTGTTCGTGAAAATGACGACAGACTAAAACCTACGGCTTATGAAGATTATCCAAATCCTGATGCCAAACATATAACACTTCATTTAGGAAAAGGTGGCAAGACAGCAGGTCGTTTAACACCAATACCAGCAAAAAAACAAGGACAGGAAACCTTGGTTGATGATGCCACAGTTTCCGGAATAGATTTAGCACAAGCATCAGAATCTAAAAACAGGTTATTATATACATTACCAACTTTAACCGAAGACCTGCATATTTCTGGTTTAGCCAAAATATCCGTTACACTTGCTAGCAGTAAACCAGCTGCCAACTTATCTGTTTGGTTAGTGTCTTTACCGTGGAATGGAGAAAAAGGTGCCAAAATTACAGACAATATTATAACGCGTGGTTGGGCAGATCCTCAAAACCATAAATCTATTTCCGAGAGCGAACCATTAAAACCCGGCAAGTTTTATACAGTTAATTTCGATTTACAACCAGATGACCAAGTTATTCCTAAAGGGCAACACATTGGGTTAATGATTTTTTCTAGTGATAATCAATACACCATATTGCCAAAACCTGGAACGGAATTAACCATTGATTTGGATAAAACGACTTTACAACTTCCAATTGTAGGTGGTAAAATTGCTTTGGAAAAATCGATAAAATAAAGAGGTAATAAATTGGAGTTTTGTAAATTAAAAAGTATCGAATTTATCATGCATTATTGTCTTATTAGTTTTTTTGTAACATTTCCGAAACAACCTAATAATATGTTTTAGAGTAAATTAAGGAAAATTCACCTTAATGCTAATAAGGGTTAACGTTTGTTTAATATTTAAGTTTTATCGAGATTAATTAATTGATATAAAAAATAAATTATATAATTCGTAAATTATTAAAAAATTCCAATCCTGATTTTTTTTCCTTGACTGTTAAAGAACGTGAATTAATATTTACAACTGAAGTTGATAACCAAATTAACCAAAGGCTTGATACAGGTACTGGTTCTGGATCTGGATCTGGATCTGGAAGTGGAGATGGCTCAATTTGCGCAACCAATCGTGGGAAAACTGAAAACAGATGTTTAAGAAATTATTCTATTGCTACAGGAGCAGCTGCTATTCCTGGTGCTATATCTTTTGGAATAGGCACTCTAATAGGAATGGGTGCGGCAACAGGAGTATTTATTTGGTGCTTAGAGGATGCTCAAAATGATTCCGAGGCATGCATAGCCAATGGAGGATAGATAATAAAATTTTAACAATGAAAAAACAATACATTTACATACCGTTAGTAATAATATTAATTATTCAAATTTTTGATAAAGAAGATATTTTTTACCCAGTTCAGATTCTTCTGCTGGTAATTACTTTACTCTACGCAATCATTTTTTCCTATAAAAAAAATAAAGAAAAAAATTGATTTCGCTATTTATGATTAGATTTCAAATTCTACTTATTAAACATATATTATTAAACAAAAAAGGCTTCAATTAAATTGAAGCCTTTTTTATAATAACTAATTCAAATAACACTTAATATTAATCCATATCTAAGCGCAATCCTAGTGAAATATTGTTTTGGTCAATGGCTTGATCTTTAAATATGGTTGACAAATCATATTTAGCGTAAATACCAACATTTCCCCAAGACACATAACTACTTAAACCGTAAACAAAATTATTGGTGTTATAATCCTTAAATTTATCTTTTTGCTTACTGCCATTTTCATCATACTTTAATTTTTGTAAGGACTGCATGACAATGCCACCATAACCTCCTATTCCGAATTTGAATTTTTTGTACGTCGAGTACCTAAAATAATCATCACGCTCAATTTTTTTAGATGGCCCAAATTCAAAATGTAAAGGGACGACCAAATTGGTAGTTCTAAATTTAGATTTATTTAAGTTTAGTGGGTGTTCTTCCAATGTAACCACGTCATTTTCTTCCGTGAAATACAAATTATCTTTAATGTCTAATTTGTTCCATTGCACAGATAAACCGTATTTAAAACGAACGGCATTCGTGTTTTCAAAGATACGTGTCTTCCAAGCCCAACCTAATTCCACAAATCCTGAACCTCCTATTTTGTAAGGTGAATCGTTTAAGGATTGCCCTTCAATAATAGCATTATTAAACCCGATGGCAAAAACTAAATCACTCGTGGTTCTCCGGTCATAAACAACAGGCTTCTTTTTTGTTTTTGGTCCAATATAAATACTCTTCACGTCGTACTCATCAGAATCCTTGTTTTTGCCAATTTCCAATGTAAAACCGTCTAAATTAGCACCCGTATCCTGTGTAACATGCGCATTGCGTTCTAATAATGCGATACGATTTTCAATAATTGTTAAACGATTTTCAATATTTAATGCGTGCTTTTCCGCTGCAGCCGATTTTAATTTGGAGGCTTCTTCATAAGAAATTTCCTTATTATCCAAGCGGACATTAATAGCTTCCACAGCCTGTTTTAACTGTTCTTTTTCTTCATTTTGAACTAGCGTTTTCTGGTTCTCGAGCTGTTCAATTTTTTCGCTGTTATTTACTTCTTGTGCGTAATTAGCATATACGACACAGGTGAGCATAAAGCCTACTAAATATTTAATACTGTTTTGCATAACTGTTTGATTTGAAATTGATGAATTATTAATTATTACGGTCGGCCACCGCTGTTTTTACAATGGTGAAGTTTGTTTTTATGGTTTCAAAAACTTTATCTCGAAAGGATTTTTCCAAATCCATTTCCACGTCTTCTAATAAATTATTGGGGTTAATAGTATAATTTGTTTCATCTGAACCTGACACAGACGAAACCTTGGATGTTGCTTGTTTCAACAAGGCTTCTACTTCCAAATTTAAATCGGAATCAATAATCCCATTGGCAGTTTCGTTTTGGACAATCATATTTTCAGTCGCTTGGTTGTTAATTATTTGTTTGGCCTCTTCAGAGGTTTTCTCCACATCAGACGTATTGTTGGAAGTCACTTCACGCGACTCATCTTTATCCACAGCGGCATAACGTTTTGCTGATACTTTTTGTCTTTTTAAGGTTTGATTTTTAGCAGAACTCTTCGTAGCTAAATCTTCAACTAGACTACTGTTTTCTTTATCAGAACTAGTAACCATTTTTGGTGTTTCTACTTTGGAATCAATCTCCAGATTATTTTCAGAAGATGTTTCGACTACCACTGGATTTGATGTCTTTTCTATTTCCTGAAAAGGTTGAAAAGTATTCACTACAAACAACAAACCAATAATACTTGCAGCAATACCGATAAACCAGATATATGTATTTGATGATTTTTTATCTTGCTTATCCAATGATTCCGATAACTGATTCCAAGCATTAGACGACGGTTGAATTTGACGTTCCTCCAATGTTTTCTTTATATTATTTTCAAATTTATTTGGTGCCATATTGCGATGAATTAAGTACTTGTAATTGTTGTTGAAGCTGCTTTCGCGCTTTAAATAATTGCGATTTAGAGGTGCCTTCCGTAATGTTAAGCATATCTGCAATTTCTTGATGTTTGTAGCCTTCAATAGCATACATAACAAAAACTATTTTATAACCTTCGGGAAGCTGATCAATTAATTGTTGAATTTGCGCCACATCCATATTACTATGCACATTATTATAACTCTCTTGGTATTGATTTGATTCTATATCATCTACAGGAAATTCAATTTTTTTAGCTTGACGCAAATAAGAAATAGCTTCGCGAACCATAATTTTTCGCAACCACCCTTCAAAACTTCCCGTATCCTGAAATTGTTTTAAATGTGTAAATGCTTTAAGGAAACCGTTAAGCATGACTTCTTCGGCTTTTTGGAAATCTTTTACATAAAACCGGCAAACGCTTAACATTTTAGGCGCATGTGTATCAAAAAGCACCTGTTGGGCTTCGCGATTATTTTTAGCTGCCTTTTTAATAAGATTCGTGTTATTTTTATGTAGTTGAATAACCTTCAAAATTGCTTTCATTAGAGCTTCTATTAATAAAGACGCAAATTTTGTACTAAAGGTTGCCTGACGCTAAAAAAAAATTATTTTTTGCGCTGAATAACGTAATTCACCATAAGTTCTAATGAATCGCGAAAATCGGATTTGGGATAGGTATTAAGTATTTGTAAAGCTTCCTCTTGAAAAGCTTTCATTTTAACAATGGCATAATCTAAACCACCGTTTTCTTTAACAAATGCAATGACTTCGTTTACTCTTTTTTTATCTTTATTATGATTTTTTATGGAATTGATAATCCAATTTTTATCTTTTTTAGAAACGGTATTCAGCACATAAATTAAGGGCAAGGTCATTTTTTGCTCCTTAATATCAATACCTGTTGGTTTACCAATTTTCTCGGTACCATAATCAAACAAATCGTCTTTAATTTGAAACGCCATACCAATAAGCTCTCCAAATTTACGCATACGTTCTACATGATCTGAATCTGGTTTTACGGATGCGGCACCCAAGCTGCAACAAGCTGCAATTAAAGTTGCAGTTTTTTGACGGATAATTTCATAATAAATAGCTTCGGTAATATCGAGTTTTCGAGCTTTTTCTATTTGAAGCAATTCACCTTCACTCATTTCACGTACAGCAATAGAAATGATTTTCAATAAGTCGAAATCATTATTATCAATAGAGAGTAACAAACCTTTGGACAACAGGTAGTCCCCAACTAAAACGGCAATTTTATTTTTCCAAAGTGCATTAATAGAGAAAAAACCACGTCGTCTATTACTATCATCCACCACATCATCGTGCACTAACGTTGCTGTATGAATCAATTCTATAACGGATGCACCCCGATATGTACGCTCACTAACTTCGCCATTGGAAACCATTTTAGCAACCAAAAACACAAACATAGGTCGCATTTGTTTTCCTTTTCTATTAACAAGATAATGGGTAATCCTATTTAGCAGCGCCACTTTAGAAGACATAGCCAACTGAAACTTTTGTTCAAAAAGTTCCATTTCATAATCTACCGGCTGTTTTATTTGTTCTACTATTTTCAAAAGCAAATATGGCTATTGTGGAATGGCGAAATTACTAAAAAAGCCAGTGAAAAACTAACATTGATTCTGGTAGACACATATTTAAAAAAAATTCATAACAATTGTTTGTTAAGGGTGTTTTGAATTTGACGATTAAAACTCACACCTCGAATAAAACCGCCATAACTAACACGAAACCAATGAACTTCTACTTTCCTGATACAGGCCTTTCAATAAAAGGATTCGAGTAGCTTTTTAGAAATTTTTTTTGTAGCCAAAATCTTATGGGTTTTGTGAAAATAAACAATACCTTTGGCGTTAACTTTTTTTTAAAATTAAAATTAACAAACATGAAAAAAATTACTTTATTTTTATTTTTATTGTCTATTTCCTTTTCTTTTGGACAGGTTGTTTTAGACGAAAATTTTGATGCTGGTCTTTCTACACCAACAGGTTGGTCTAACACGGATTTAGCAGCTGGAGGCGTTTGGACTTTTGAAACAGGTGGAGAAGCGCCATTCTTCGGTGCGGCAAATGATGTTTTATACAGTGCGGCTGGATTTTCTGGCAGTTATGCCATGTTCAATAGTGATGCTTATGGTAATGATAGTGCACCAGAAAATGCGGCTTTAATAAGTCCTGCTTTTGATTGTTCAGCATTAACCGTTATAAAATTAACTTTTAATCATCTTATTCTTACGGAATATGGCGGAGAAGGTTATGTAGAAGTGTATAATGGTACATCATGGGTACAAGTTGCTGTTTATGATGAGACTACAGTACCTGCGCCTGACTATTTTACTCTTGGCGCTGTAACAATTGATGTTTCTGCTGAATTGGCTGGTGTAACTAATGCACAAGTTAGATTTAGATGGGTAGGCGACTGGTCTTATTATTGGACATTAGACAATGTAATGGTTCAGCAGCCAACAGGTTCTGCTCCTAATCCAGTAACAACTCCAACACCTGCTGACGGCGCAGTTGATGTATTTGTAGACCCTACAAATGGCGACTATCTTGTAGCTTTTGATTGGAGTCCTGCTACAACTGGCGATGCTGCAACTTCTTATGATGTTTATTTAGGTGATGCTGCCAACAATCTTAACTTATTAGGAAACACACCAAATGATATGGTAAATATTACTGGAATGGATTATTCTACAGAATACTTCTGGCAAATAGTTGCTAAAAATCTTGCTGGAGAAGCTGTGGGATCTAGCACTTGGAGCTTTACAACAGAAGAAGATCCATTATTATCTGTTGACACAAACACGCTTGAATTGTTTTCCATTTATCCAAATCCTGTAAACAATAATGTAACCATCAAGACGACTTTAAACATTAATGCTGTTGAAATAATCAATCAATTAGGTCAGCGTGTGTTACTTGTAAATGAAGCAAATATTGTAAATAATACGATTAATGTTTCTACATTAAGTAATGGTATTTACTTTATGAATATTTCTGCTGAAGGCAAAAAGCAAACAATTAAAATAGTTAAAGAATAACGACTATTTTAATTAAACAAAAAAGCGCTACTTTAATTATAAAGTAGCGCTTTTTTTATGGCTTTTTATCCGCCAACTTCAAACATTTACCATTAAATCAGATAATAAGCTATACCGTGGTTCCCATGTTCTACTAATTGCAAACAGCCATTAGGATTATTGAGAGAATGCGTAATTGAAAGAACTGCAAAAACACTAACATGATATATCTACGGATTAGGTGACATGTTAAAATCGTACGAAAATCGCTTAAATAATTTAAATTTTGTATTTTTATTGATTAATCCCGAAAATTATAACATTATGAAAAAAATTACTTTATTATTAAGCTTATTAATTTGCTACTCATTGAGTGCTCAAACAAATTTGTTTGAAGATGATTTTGAATCTTATACAGATTTTGCTATTACTGGTGTAGGATCATGGACTTTAATTGATGTAGACGGATTACCTACATATGGTTTCAATGGTGTAACGTTTCCTGAAAGCGCAAGTGCAAAATCTTTCCAAGTATTTAATTATACAGCTACCACACCCCCACTAACCTCTTCAGCTACAAGCAACTGGGAAGGGTACAATAGCACCAAAGGAATGGTTTGTTTTGCTGCTGTTCCAGCTGGAGGCGTTTTTAATAATGATTGGCTAATATCTCCACAAGTAACATTAGCAGAAAGCGGCAATAGTATTTCTTTTTGGTATAAAGCATGTGATGCAACGTATTCAGAAGAAATGTTTACAGTTGGAATATCCACTACAGATACAGCACCAGGTAGTTTCACCATTATATCAGCGAATCCAGAAAGTGTTCCACCAAATGACAATACCTGGAGACAGTTCACTGCTAATTTACCTGCCACTTACGATAATGCTTCAGTATATATTGGAATAAACTGTATATCTCAAGATCAATTCGGATTTATGATTGATGATTTTTCGGTTGACACCTCTTTGTTAAGCACTGACGAATTCGCATTAAACTCCATGTTTATTGGTTGTAAAGACAAAGTAGTAACCATTTATAATCTTCAAGGAGAGGCTAATTATCGCATTTTGAATATTGCAGGACAAGAAGTTCTTAACGGAAATACACGTTTAGAATCTCAAAACATTGATGCCGGCAATTTAGCTTCTGGAATTTATATTGTAGAGGTTACAGATGCTAATTCTAACGCACAAAAAAGAAAGAAAATAGTTATTGAATAATTATAAATAACTACTATTAAATTAAAAAGGCTACTTATAATTAAGTAGCCTTTTTTTTATGAACTCTTATTGGCTAACTGCCCGCAAGCGGCATCAATATCTTTACCTCGTGAACGTCTTACGGTAACTGTAATATTATTTTTTTCTAGCATGTTTACATACATATCAATAGCCTCATCATGTGCTTGTTGAAACATACCATCATCAATTGGGTTGTACTCAATTAAATTCACCTTACTAGGCGCAAACTTACAGAATTCTATTAAGGCATCAACATCCTTTTTTTGATCATTAATTCCTTTCCAAACCACATACTCGTAGGTAATTCTATTTTTTGTCCGTGCATACCAATACTCCAAAGCTTCGCGTAAATCCTTTAAGGGAAACGTAGCATTAAAAGGCATAATAGATGTTCGCACCTCATCGATGGCGGAATGTAAGGAAACGGCTAATTTAAATTTAACCTTTTCATCTGCCATTTTTTTTATCATTTTAGGTACACCTGACGTGGATACCACAATGCGTTTTGGCGACATACCTAAACCTTCAGGTGATGTTATTTTATCAATGGCTTTCAGCACATTGTTGTAATTCATAAGCGGCTCACCCATTCCCATAAAGACAATGTTGCTTAAAGGTCTGTCATGATAAAGTCTACTTTCATTGTCAATAGCAACCACCTGATCATAAATTTCATCTGGATTTAAATTACGCATACGCTTTAATCGTGATGTGGCACAAAACTTACAATCCAAACTACAACCAACTTGACTAGATACACACGCTGTTGTGCGCGTTTTAGTAGGTATTAAAACCGATTCCACAACTAACCCATCATGTAGCTTAACCGCATTTTTAATCGTGCCATCACTACTCCTTTGCATATCGTCCACCTTAATATGGTTAATGACAAAGTTATTTTCTAGCATAGCGCGTGTTTCCTTGGACAAGTTTGTCATATCCGCAAAACTATGTGCCGATTTACTCCAAAGCCATTCATAAACCTGATTACCACGAAATGCTTGATCGCCTTCTTTTTCAAAAAAGTCTCGTAATTGGTCTTTGGTTAAAGCACGGATATCTTTTTTATCACTCATATAAGATCTATAAAACGTAAAAAAATAAAATGAAAAAGCCTTGTAAAAACAAGGCTTTAATCATGTTTATTATATAATTAGCATGGCATCACCATAACTATAAAATTTGTACTTTTCTTTAACAGCCTCATCATACGCTTTCTTGATAAAGTCATGACCAGCAAAAGCGGAAGCCATCATTAAAAGTGTTGATTTTGGTGTATGGAAATTAGTAATCATGCAATTGGCTATACTAAAATCGTAAGGTGGGAAAATAAATTTATTGGACCAGCCATCAAACTCATTCAAGGTTCCACTGGACGAAACAGCACTTTCTACAGATCGCATTGCTGTTGTACCAACGGCACAAATGCGTTTTTTATCTTTAATTGCTTTATTAATTATATCTGTTGTTGGTTTCTTAATAATGATTTCTTCACTATCCATTTTATGCTTGGATAAATCTTCAACCTCAACAGGATTAAATGTTCCTAAACCAACATGCAAGGTTACATCCGCAAACTTAACGCCTTTAATTTCTAGGCGCTTTAATAGATGTCTCGAGAAATGTAAACCAGCTGTTGGAGCTGCAACGGCACCTTCATTTTTTGCAAAAATAGTTTGGTAACGCTCTTCATCTTCTGGTTCCACTTCACGCTTGATGTATTTAGGCAGTGGCGTTTCTCCAAGTTCGGTTAATTTTACGCGGAAATCTCTGTAAGAACCATCATATAAAAAACGAAGTGTTCTACCTCTAGATGTGGTATTGTCAATAACTTCAGCGACTAAAGATTCGCCTTCACCGAAATACAATTTATTACCAATACGGATTTTTCTAGCTGGATCTACCAACACATCCCAAAGACGCTGTTCTTCATTTAACTCACGTAATAAAAATACTTCAATACGCGCACCTGTTTTCTCCTTATTCCCGTATAATCTTGCTGGAAAAACTTTGGTGTCGTTTAAAATCATGACATCATCTTCATCAAAATAATCGATAATATCTTTAAACATTTTGTGTTCAATTGTTTGATCTTTTCTGTTTAATACCATTAAACGTGACTCATCCCTGTTTTCAGAAGGATATTCCGCTAATAACTCCTCTGGTAACTCGAAGTTAAAATGCGATAATTTCATTTTTTTGATAGACGTATATGTTTTAGAAGTTAATAATTTTACTCGCAAAGATTGCAAATATACAACCTGAAAGTAGGCGTTGTCAAGTATTTAGCCATTTATTATTCAGATAGCCTAATTCCAGTGGCTTTCAAGTCGTTCCAAAATGACGGATATGATTTTGAAACCACGCCAGCATCATGAATAACCAGGTCTGTTTTTAATGCTAATGGCGCAAAAGCCATAGCCATTCTATGATCGTTGTAGGTATCTATGGCAATATCTTTTTTTATGGTGGTCGTTGCTTTTAATTGCAAACTATCTTCCGTAATAATTACAGTAGCGCCTAATTTTTCTAATTCTGTTTTTAAAGCCACTAACCGATCCGTTTCTTTAATTTTGAGCGTATGTAAACCTGTTAAGTGACACGCTATTCCTAAACCGAAGCAGGAAACAGCAATGGTTTGAGCAATGTCTGGCGCGTTAACTAAATCTAATTTTATTTCTACAGAAGAATTTATTTTAGCTACTTTTTTTAGTGTGATGCTTTTCTCCTGAAATGATGTTGAGACTCCAAATTGTTTGTAAATTTTAGCTAAAACAGAATCGCCTTGTAAACTATCCATGTTATAGGATGTTAACGAAATTTCAGTTTCCATACGGCTTAAAGCTATCAAGCTGTAAAAATAGGAAGCTGAAGACCAATCGCTTTCAACGGTTAATTCGCTGTTTTTTATTTTTTTTAATGGTTTAATTTCAATAATATTATTTTCAAAAAAGGTTTCCACACCAATCTGATTGAGTAACTGAAGGGTCATTTTTATATATGGAATGGACGTGATTTCGCCATCTAACGTTACATATAATCCATTTTCCAATTTAGATCCAATAAGTAATAAAGCCGAAATATATTGACTACTTACAGCTGCTTTAACAGTCACTTGATTGTTAGTTAGTTTCCGACCTTCTATTTGCAAAGGTGGAAATCCAAGGTTTTCAAGATAAGAAACATCTGCTCCTAATTGATTTAAAGCATCAACCAGAATTTGAATGGGACGTTCTTTCATGCGCTTGGAACCTGTTATGGTCACCGTTCGGTTTTCTTGAACCGCAAAATAAGCCGTTAAAAATCGCATGGCGGTTCCAGCATGATGCACATCTATAGTATTTAAATCTGAAGACAACGCTTTTGCCATAAAAACCGTGTCGTCAGAATTGGATAGATTATGAATCTGAATTTCAGGATACAAGGCTTGCAGCAATAACAATCTGTTGGATTCACTTTTAGAACCCGTAATATTGATTGGATATTGCTGGTTTTTGATTACTGACTTTTGGAGTTTGAGATTCATAATCTACTTCAACTTCGGGTTATTCTGATGACGCTCATGGTCGCGTTTGGTTTTAATATCTAATTTTTTATCAAAAGCAGCTTGCAAGTCAATACCCGTTTGGTTTGCTAAACATAACACCACAAAAACAACATCGGCTAACTCTTCGCCTAGATCCTTTTTTTTATCGCTTTCTTTTTCGCTTTGTTCGCCATAACGACGAGCAATAATTCGAGCAACTTCCCCAACTTCTTCAGTTAGTTGTGCCATATTGGTCAACTCGTTAAAATACCGAACACCATGTTCTTTTATCCATTCATCAACGGCTAATTGTGCATTTTCAATATTCATTAGTCTTTGTTTTTAGTATCTATAATAATCGTAACAGGGCCATCATTAATTAATGCCACTTGCATATCGGCACCAAACTCACCCGTTTGAATCTGTTTTCCTAAAACCGTCTCCATTTGCTTAATAAAATCCTGATACAACGGAATAGCCACATCTGGCTTTGCCGCTTTTATATAACTGGGTCTGTTACCTTTTTTTGTATTGGCATGTAACGTAAATTGACTGACTACAACAATATCACCTTGATTATCTAATATGGAATTGTTCATGACGCCTTCTGTATCTGGAAAAATACGCATATTCACAATTTTATTGGAAAGCCACGTAATATCTTCGGCTGCATCGTCATTTACAATGCCTAATAACACCACTAAACCAGAATTTATAGACGCTACTTTATCATCATTAATTGTAACACTTGCTTGAGAAACCCTTTGAATAACTGCTTTCATGTAAATAAGAAATTAATTTTTGGGGAATAATAGTGATTGGTTTTTAAATATTATTTCATCCATTCTTCCGTTCGGAAATGATCTTCATCACCTTCTAGGATTTGTAGATAACTTCGGTAACGCGATGCGGCAATATCATTAGCTTCCAAGGCATCTTTAACAGCACAATGTGGTTCTTCTACATGAATACAATTATTAAACTTGCAGTCTTGTTTTAAGGCGAAAAACTCTGGAAAATAATCACTAACTTCTTCCTTATCCATATCTACCACACCAAAACCTTTAATGCCTGGCGTATCAATAATTTTGGCATCAAAACTTAAGTCGAACATTTCAGCAAAAGTTGTTGTGTGTTGCCCTTGCGAATGTTGCGCTGAAATAGCTTTTGTTTTCAAATCCAATTCCGGCTCAATGGCATTGACTAAAGTAGATTTTCCAACTCCTGAATGTCCAGCAAACATGCTAACCTTCCCGGTCATTAAACCTTTAACCTTTTCAATATTTTTTCCAGTTGTTGCCGAAATACCAATACAATCATAGCCAATTTTCCGATATACATGTGCTAGATATTTCACCTCATTCAACGTGTCTTCGTCATAGGTATCTACTTTATTAAAAAGCAGAATCGTTTTGATGGAATACGCTTCAGCCGTCACCAAAAACCGGTCGATAAAGCTTGTAAATGTTGGTGGATTATCAATGGTTATTAATAAAAAAACCTGATCAATATTGGCAGCAATTATATGGGTTTGTTTGGATAGGTTAACCGATTTTCGAACAATATAATTTTTCCGATCATGAATTAGGGTTATCACACCAACAGGCTCTTCGTTATTGTCATAATCCAGATCAAAATCCACACGATCACCAACAGCTACCGGATTGGTACTCTTGATTCCTTTCATTCGAAACTTACCCTTAATACGACATGGGTAAACGGCACCTAAATCCGTTTTTACGGTGTACCAACTTCCTGTAGATTTATAAACGATTCCTGTCATTATTACAAAGATGCGATATTAATTTTTAGCGAAAAATTAATCGGTAAAAAAACACATGATTTACTTATTGATAATTTTTTCCTGATGGTTTATCGATTCTTGGTGTACGGCTTTAAAAACTCGTAAAATAAACTCTTCGCTTAAATTCTTTTCTTCGCCTTGGAGAATCATTTTACCTAAAATTTCATTCCAACGTTTAGTTTGTAAAACAGCAACGTTATGCGCTTTTTTAAGCGCTCCAATATCATCAGCTACTTTCATACGCTTGCCGAACATATCAATTAATTGATGGTCAATTACATCAATTTGCGTTCGCATGGTATTGATTTTATTTTTGAATTCGGTGGCTTCACCTGTTTCTTTTCTAATCTTTAAATCGTCCATAAACTGAACCAGCGTTGCTGGTGTAATTTGCTGGGCAGCATCACTCCACGCATTGTCTGGATCAAAATGGGTTTCTACCATTAAACCATCATAATTTAAATCGAGGGCCGTTTGGCATAAATCGAAAATAATATCACGACGCCCAGCAATATGCGATGGATCTAAAACTAGCGGTAAATCTGGAAACCGATTTTGCAAATCGATTGGTAATTGCCATTCTGGATTGTTTCTGTAACGTGTTTTTTCATAGGTTGAAAACCCGCGATGTATAACACCCAAATTTTTAATATCAGCCGTATAAAAACGCTCCACAGCGCCAAGCCATAAAGCCAAATCAGGATTCACAGGGTTTTTTACCAAAACAGGTTTATCCGTTCCTTTTAGAGCATCTGCAATTTCTTGAACAATAAACGGACTAACGGTTGTGCGTGCACCAATCCATAGTACATCAACATCATGTTTTAACGCTAATTCCACGTGATTGGCATTAGCTACTTCCGTTGCAATTAACATCCCCGTTTCTTCTTTAGCTTTTTGCAACCAATTTAAACCTAAAGCACCAACACCTTCAAAATTCCCAGGTCTTGTGCGTGGCTTCCAAATTCCTGCCCTTAAAACTGTAGCATCTGTATCTTTTAATTGGTGGGCTATTTTTAAAACTTGTTCTTCTGTTTCTGCACTGCAAGGCCCAGCTATTACTAACGGATGATCTAATCCGAAGTTATGTAACCAGGTTCCTAATTCTTTTTTATTTTCCATAATCTTCTTTTTTTATTTCGAAAAAACAAACTCCAATTGCTTTTAAAGTAAATCCGTTTTGGATTTTAGTTTTTGGAATTTGATTTTAGCTTATTGTATTCCGTTTAATATATCTTTAATGTAATTTGTAACCGACATTTCTTTGTGAATTTCCTCAAAACGATCCGTTTCTAAATAGGTTTTAAACGTGGTTAAGTTTTGAATATATTCGTCTAAAGTTTCTATAACATTGGTTTTATTTTGCTTAAAAATGGGTGTCCACATGTCTGGCGAACTTTTTGCCAATCGCACTGTAGATGCAAACCCACTTCCTGCCATATCAAAAATATCGCGTTCATTTTTTTCTTTTTCAATAACCGTTTTCCCTAACATAAACGCACTAATATGGGATAAATGCGATACATAAGCAATATGTTTATCATGTGCCTCCGGATTCATATACCGAATGCGCATACCCATAATTTTGAAAATACTTAATGCACGCTCTTGCAATTGAAACGCTGTTTTTTCTACTTCGCAAATAATATTTGTTTTTCCTTGAAATAAACCAGCTAATGCTGCTTTTGGGCCTGAAAATTCCGTTCCTGCAATAGGATGGGTTGCTAAAAAGTTTCGCCGTTTTGGATGATTTTCAACAGCCTTACAAATAGCCACTTTAGTAGAGCCTGCTTCCATAACCAAAGCATTATCATGCACTAAATCCAATACTTTTGGTAAAACCGTTACGGCTGCATCTACAGGAATGGTTAAAATAACGGCATCTGCATGTTTTACATCTTCAAACTCTGCTTTCTCATCAATTATTTTTAATGCTAAAGCGTCATTTAAATGGTCTTCATTTGTATCGATTCCAAAAATGGTAATTTCAGGATTCAAATACTTGATATCTTTGGCTATACTTCCGCCAATTAATCCAACACCAATAATATATATGTTTTTCATAGTATTAAATTCTAGCTAACGCTTCTTCAATTATTTCGGTACTTGCACATAATGAAAAACGCACATAACCTTCACCATTACTTCCAAAAACGGTTCCTGGTGCTATAAAAATGTTTTTCTCTTTTAATAATAAATCTACAAACTCTTCCGATTTCATAAAAGGTGGTAATTTGGCCCAAACAAACATGCCACTCGTGTTTTTATTATAGGTACAATTTAGTGCATCAGCCAATTTCCAAATAAGTTGCCGTCGTTCTTCATAAACCTGATTCAGACTTACATGCCATAATTTAGAGCAATTTAAAGCTTGAATAGCTGCTTTCTGAATGCCAAATAACATACCAGAATCCATATTACTTTTCACCTTTAAAATAGCGTTTATATATTCTGCTCTTCCAAGCACCATTCCTACGCGCCAACCAGACATATTAAAGGTTTTGCTCAACGAGTTTAACTCCAAACACACGTCTTTAGCGCCTGCAATTTGAAGCATACTTTTTGGTTCCTTGTTTAAAACAAAACTGTATGGATTATCATTAATTATTAAAATAGTATGCCGTTTAGCAAATGCAATAAGTCGCGTAAAAAAAGCATCACTTGCATTCGTTCCTGTTGGCATGTGGGGATAATTAACCCACATAATTTTTACTTTAGATAAATCCTGTTCTTCCAACGCCTCAATATCTATAAGCCAATTTGAAGATTCCGTTAAATCGTAAAAAACAGGTTTCGCTCCTACTAATTTAGTGACCGATGTATAGGTTGGATAACCTGGATTAGGAATCAATACTTGATCTCCCGGGTTTAAAAATGCCATAGAAATATGCATGATACCTTCTTTACTTCCCATTAATGGAAGGACTTCTGTGGAAGGACTTAAATACACATCATACTGATCTCTGTAAAAAGACACAATGGCTTCACGAAATTCTGGCAACCCTTGATAGCTTTGATATTGATTAGCTTTAGGATGTTTAAAACTATCCGTTAAAGTATCTATAACTTTTTGGGGTGGATTTAAATCTGGACTTCCAATACCTAAATTAATTATAGGCTTTCCGTTTGCCATGAGTAATGCGACTTCTCGCAATTTTTTCGAAAAGTAGTATTCCTCCACAGTTTGTAAGCGATTGGCTAATTCAATCATTATTTTGCGTGTTTATATTGTCCTAAAACTTTGAAGTCTTCGGCCATAATTTGTAATAGAGTGCGTGCTTTTTGAAAATTGCTATAGGAATCAAAAGTGACATCCACAAAAAAAGCATACTTCCAAGGAGTTTCAATTTTTGGAAGCGATTGTATTTTGGTTAAATTTAATTGGCAATCGCTCATCACATTTAAAAGAGTTGCTAAACTGCCACGTTTGTGTTCTAATTCGAATTTTAAAGACGCTTTATTGGTTTCTTCATTCGAAAAGTCTGCATTATCACGTTTTACAATCACAAAACGAGTTTCGTTATGCTGAATGGTTTGAATACTTTTAGCTAAAATTTCTAACTTGAATAAATCGGCTGCTAATTGACTTGCAATAGCTGCAACACCTTTTAATTGCTGGGTTTGAATGCGTTGAGCCACTTCAGCTGTATCTTTATCTTCAATTAACTTTATATGTGGATGTGTTTTAAAAAATGCTTTACACTGCAACAAAGCCATAGGATGCGAATACACCTCTTTAATATCCTGAATTTCTTGTTTTGGCAAAGCCATTAAATGGTGTTGAATATCCAAATACTGCTCGCCTACAATATGTAAATCATGCGTATCAATTAATGCATAATTGGGAATAATAGATCCCGCAATAGAGTTTTCAAGCGCCATAACAACGGCATCTGTTTTCTTGTTTAATAAGGAGTTTACAGCTTCATCAAATGATAAACACTCCAATAATAGGACTGAATCTCCAAAATATTGCTGTGCAACAATATGATGAAATGACCCTTGTATTCCTTGTATGGCTACTGCCTTTGTCATGTTGTTTTCTTTATTACATTTCAAAACCAAACTAGTATAAACAAAAAAAGTCCCGATTAACATCGAGACTTTAAATAGTTTAATTTTATGATTAAAAATTACACATACAGCGTCTCGTTCCTTTTGTTAAAAAAGAAATAATACCAATTGTAATATGTGTTATTCGTACTTGTGTTCATAATTCGAAAGGCTAAAGTAGTTAATAAAATGAAAAAACAAAATCTTTTTTATTTATTTTAAGAATATAAGGTTTTCGTTGTACGTTCCATTTCATATTTATATGTTATTTTTGAAAAAACGTAATTACTTTATGTCTATTGAAGTTGAAAACATCAGCAAATTATACGGCTCTCAAAAAGCGTTAAATCAAGTTTCTTTTAAAGTTAATAAATCGGAAATTGTGGGTTTTTTAGGACCTAATGGTGCTGGAAAATCTACCATGATGAAAATTTTAACCACCTTTATTGAGGCCTCGGAAGGCAACGCCAAAGTAAATGGTTTTGATGTTAATTCTGAAAAACAAAACGTTCAGCAAAGTGTTGGGTATTTACCTGAGCACAATCCGTTGTATTTGGACCAATATGTGAAGGAATATTTGGCATTTAATGCAGCAGTCTACGGTGTGGATAAAAAGCGTATTCAAGACGTAGTTGAATTAACAGGATTAACGCCTGAAGCCCATAAAAAAATTGGTCAACTTTCCAAAGGATATAGGCAACGTGTGGGTTTAGCAAATGCCTTATTACACAATCCGGATGTGTTGATTTTAGATGAACCTACAACGGGTCTGGATCCAAACCAATTGGTGGATATTCGGGATTTAATTAAATCGTTAGGTAAAGAAAAAACGGTGTTCTTGTCTACACATATTATGCAAGAAGTGGAAGCCATGTGCGACCGCGTTATTATTATCAATAAAGGTGAAATTGTAGCAAATAAAACATTAAAAGAACTGCGCGACGATAAAGAACAGATAGTAATCGTGGAATTTGATTATCGTGTAGAAACCGTTTTTCTAGAAAAATTACCGCATGTAAAAGACGTTGTGAATGTGCATGATTTTTTTTATGAAATTACTTTTGCAACCGCTGAAGATATGCGTTCTCATGTGTTTGATTTTGCTCATGATAACGA
Organism: Bizionia sp.; assembly: GCF_048259285.1. Classification (NCBI taxonomy): domain Bacteria; kingdom Pseudomonadati; phylum Bacteroidota; class Flavobacteriia; order Flavobacteriales; family Flavobacteriaceae; genus Bizionia; species Bizionia sp. The sequence continues at coordinate 26,538 of NZ_JBLXHU010000024.1, forward strand.
ATTGAAAATTCTGCAATTAAATCAGAAAAATGCGAGTTTGGAAAGTTTGTTTCGGGAGTTAACAGCCAATAAATAATACTACTCCAAAATAAGACGACCCTGATAATGCTGTGTAACTTCAAGCGTTGGCGGCGTATTTACGGAAATAAGATTTCCTGTTCCATACAAATCACCTTTAAGTTCTTGTATAGGATTCACAATGACATCGTTACTACCACGATGATATACACGCATTTTTTGAGCCATTAAATTGCGACCTTCAAAACGGCCTATTCCAGAATAGAATCCAATAATAACATCTTCAGCGGTTCCAGATATATAAAAGGAGGATAAGTTATTGGACGTCACTATTAAATCTGTGGTGTTTAGCGTCATTCTGAAATTACCTATAGTAAACGCATCGGGTTCTTTAAAATTTTCAGAAATAAGTTTTAATTCAGGATAATTCAATACCCCATTTGATGATACATCAAACTGTGAGGAATTTCTAATTTCCTTAATATTTGGAGCCGACACATAAATTTTAGTTGTACCAAAATCTCGAACCATATTACAGGTGTTATTGTCGATTAATTGTAGTTGATTACCAACAACAATTGCTTCCACATCGTTTAATAAATTTTCACCCGTTTCAATAATTACGGAAAAATCTGGAGCTTCGTTTAAAATAAGTTCCACATCACGATTAACTAAAATGCGTTCAAAATCTGAAACGAGCACTGTTTGCTGGATCGTTGTTCCTGTGTTTTGAAAACAATCGTTTGCATCTTCACTACTGCATGAAGAAAGTACAAATAATACAACGAGATATGTGAGTTTTTTAATCATAAATTACAATCGGATTCCGACACCAAATTCAACAGCTTCGGCTTTAGCACCATGAGATTTTAAGGTTAATGCGCCAAACCATTTTTTGCCAAAATAGCGTTTCAACCCAATACGAATATAGGTTTGTCCTTCAAAATCATACGGATAATACACATAATAGCCCAATTGGGTTTCAATGGACATTTTATTAATAAATAATTCGTGACCTACAAATAATCCAACCCGCTTCCAATCTTCATCACCTGTAACATTCTCTTCAGGAAATGAAACGGATTTATAATAAATTAATTCCTCTAGAAATTTGGAAAAAAACACATCTGCACCAAACTGAATGGCACTTTTATGTCCTAAACGTTTATCAGCATAAGCCGAAACAATGTAAAATGGAAATTGACCACTTCCTACGACATCACTTTCATTAATTCCGCTTCTAAAAGCAATGTTATACTTAATGCGTTCCGTAAATTTTTCTTTGGTAATGGTGTTTTGGTATTCAGAATCTTCTTCATCTAAATTATAAGTAACACCTAGATTAAATGTAATGGAGTTAACACTGGTATTGGGCGCTTTCACGTTTGCGTTGGAATAATGAATTAAACTAAAACCAGCTTGTAAACCGAACTTATCAAAAATCCGTTCGCGTTTATAGTTCAACATTAAATAGGTACTACTTAAAAGGGATGTTCCAAAGGCATTATTTCTGGGATTTTCTATTTTGTCATACGGATTGGTTGTATAACCCAAACCCTGTCCAATACGCAACATTAAATTTCGTTTTAAAAAATAGAAATTATAATGTGCATACAATGAGTAATTGGTTCCTAAAACATCATTCTTTAAATTCTGGTAGGCGAATGACACACCATAATCTGGATAACCATAGCGTTGTTCCCAATCTTCATTACCAAAAGTTTTTTTGTTCCAACTTAATATAAAACCTTCTGGATGTCCTTTAATAAGGTGTAAAATATCATTATTATGAAGGGCTATATTTCCTTTAAAATAATTTAAGTCGAAATAGGAATTCGTCGGTTTATCTTGTGCAAAAAGCGCAGCAAAACCAATACAACATAAAAAAGTAAACAGGTGCTTCATTCTAAAACTTGTGGCGCAAATGTATGTAATTTCTTAAAAGCATCTTATTTTAATTTCTGAAGTGCATTTTCTAGCAGTTCAAAAACCGTTTCAATATCTTCTTTTCTCGCTGTTCCTACTGATAATCTGAACCAATTGGAATCTGTAGAAGTCCCAAAAGCATAAAAAGGGACAATAGCTAATTTTGCTTCATGCAGTAGAAAACTTGTTACTTCTTGAATGCTTTTAAGGGTTGTCCCTTCTTGCGTTGTTTTTCCTATTAAATCAAACTGAACCGTTAAATACAAAGCAGCTTCGGGTTGAATGGCACGCACAGGAAATCCCTTAATTTGTAGTGCGTTAAAACCTTGGTAGTAGGAAATTAATCTATTGTTCAATTCGGATTTAATATGTGTTAAATAATCTTGAACTACTTCCGTCTGATTTAAATACGAGGCCGTTGCCAATTGTTCTGCTTTGGGTGCCCAAGCACCAATATGGCTCAATAAGGCTTTCATTTTATTAATAACATGCACAGGACCAAAAGCCCAACCAACACGGACACCTGTTGCCGCAAATGCTTTAGAAATTCCATCAATAAAAATGGTAAAATCCCGCATGGCAGGCACCAATTCTACAGGGTTGTAATGTATAGTTTCGCCATAAGTTAACTGCCAGTAAATTTGGTCGTATAATATGTAAAGTGGTTTTTCATCCTGGCTGGCTCGACGTTTGTTTTCTTCAATAACGAGTTCTGAAATTTCTAATAGCGCTTCTTTAGTAAACGTTGTTCCTGTAGGATTTAAAGGCGAACATAAAGCAATTAAATTAACCTGTTGAATATGCGGTTTTATATCAGAAACTGTTGGCATAAAATTATTTTCAACCTTGGTTTCGACAACCACAGCTTTATTACGAGCTAAATAGGAATAGGCATCATTATTCCAAGAAGGCACAGGATACAGAACCGTATCCTCCAAATCTAAAATAGTTTGATAAACTGCGTAGATTAAAGGTCTTGCTCCTCCTGAAATTAAGATTTCATCTTTTGAATGGTCTAATTTTAAATTTCGCAACAAGTAATTAGAAACGCTAACACGCAAGGCTTCCATACCATTGGCCTGCGGATAATTGGTTTGGTTATCATTGTAGGCCGTAACAATTTCAGCTTTCAACTCATCAGGAATGGGAAAAATACCTGAATCAAAATCGCCAATAGTTTGATTGTAAACCACTTCCCCTTGAGCTTTTAAAGCATTGACTTCACCAGCAATTTTAATAATCTCCGAACCTTTTAAACCTTCGGCTAATTTTGATATTTTCATAAATACGTCATGTTTCGTCAAAAATAAGGATTCTTAATCATATTAATACACATTATTTTTTCTGCTTATAAATTTGACTTATTAATTAAAAAATCAGTTTAATTTCCCTTTTTGGTAATTAATTCAATTCTGTTAGTTGCTGTTTTTAGCCAATCGTAAAATATCTCCAAAGACACCTCTAGCCGTAACTGCCTTTCCAGCACCAGCACCTTGAATAACTAGAGGCCTTTCGCCATATGACTCGGTGAATATTTCGAAAATAGCATCCGAACCTTTTAATGCTCCCAAAGGTGAAATTTTTGGCACAGAAACCAATTGCACGTCTAGCTGCCCTTTACTTTTAAATAAATCTCCCGACAAATCACCAATATATCTCAAGACGTGATCTGATTTTTGTGACTCTTTTTTATTTTGAAAAACTGTGTTTAAAGCATCCAAATTTCCTAAAAATTGTGAAGCAGGAATATCCCTAAATTCTTGAGGAATTAAGTTCTCTATTTGAATATCTTCAAATTCATTTTCTAAATCCAACTCACGAGCTAGGATTAATAACTTTCTAGCCACATCATTTCCACATAAATCTTCTCTTGAATCTGGCTCCGTGTATCCTTCATCAATGGCTTCCTGAAGAATTTCTGAAAAAGGTCTACTTTCAGATGAAAATGTATTGAACAAATAACTTAAGGAACCAGAAAAAACACCTCTTACTCTTGTAATGTTTTCACCAGATTCATGTAATAATTTAATGGTATCTATTAAAGGCAATCCTGCACCTACATTAGTTTCATATAGATATTCTTTTTTGTTTTCGGCTAATTTAGCTCTTAAGGTTTTATAGAAATTATGAGAAACCGTATTGGCAATTTTATTAGAAGACACCAAATCGAAACCAGCTTCCACTAATGGGATGTAATTATCAATAAAATCAGTATTTGCTGTATTATCTACGGCAATTAAATTTTCTAAATGATGTTTTTTCGCGTAATCGATAATGGTTTCTACCTGTGTACTAGTAAGACCTTCAGACTCTAAATCTTGTTTCCAATTTCCACTAATTCCTGAAGCATTCAACAGCACTTGTTTTGAGTTTGCAATGGCAAATATCTTTAACTGAATGTTCCTTCGCTTTAAAATAGACGCTGTATTTTCTAATAGTTGTTCAATAAGTGTTCCTCCAACCAAGCCTTTACCGAAGATGGCGATATTTATTTTTTTTGCTACGCCAAATACCTGCCCGTGAATAACATTTAAAGCTTTATGCAATTGATTTTTTTTAACCACCAAACTCACATTTTTACCAGAAATGGTATTGTTGAATAGTAAAGGCACAATTTGGTTTTTTATAAGCGCATTATAGGGTTGATGAAATTTACTTAAATCCAATCCAATAATTGAAATAACGGAAACATCGTCTATAATTGAAATTTTATGCACGTCATTCGTTTGAAATTCATGCTCAAACTCATGTTCCAAAGCAACAACCGCATCTTTTGCTCTATTTGCGGAAACAATAAAACCAATTCCACGTTCTGACGAGCCTTGAGCAATAATACTGACGCTAATACGATGTGTACTTAAGGTTTTAAATATTCTAGCATCCACACCTACTTTTCCCAAAAGTCCTCGGCCTTCAAAATTTATTAAAGACACATGATCTAAAACTGAAAGCGATTTAATGCCATCCACTGTTGATTTAGATGTTATTAAAGTTCCTTGGCCTTCCGAATTAAACGTATTTAAAATTCGAAGATTGATGTTTTTTTCAATTAAAGGTACAATTGTTTTCGCATGTAAAATTGTGGCTCCAAACGTGGCAAGCTCATTTGCCTCCTCATAAGATAATTGACTAATTGTTTTAGCATCGGCGACTAATTCAGGATTAGCCGTATAAATTCCATTTACATGTGTGTAGCTTTCCAATTCCTCGGCATCTAAATAATTAGCGAGTAAGGACGCTGTATAATTACTACCGTTCCGACCTAAAGTAGTTGTTTGATTTTTTAAATTGGAAGCAATAAACCCGGAAACAATATGAACAGTATCACCATTATATTTTTCAAAATGCGCTTTTACATTTTGTTCAGAAACAGCTAAAATAGGCTGCGCATCCCCAAAGTTAGCATCGGTTTTTATTAAAGTTCTAGCGTCTGTTGCATGTGCTTTTATGTGTCGCTCCTGTAATAATTGTGTAACAATTTTTGTTGCGAGTAATTCACCATGTGCTAATACCTCATCCTTAATTTTTTCGCTATAATCTTCAAGTAGGCTTACGCCTTCTAAAAGTGTATCTATTTTGGAAAATTCTTCAGAAAAATCAATAGACTTTAAAGGTTCTATTTGGTAGCTTTTAAATGCTTCCAATTCTGGTTTATATATTTGTTTGGCAGCTGCTTTTTCTAGAATAACTTCTAATTGGTTGGTGGCATTTCCTCTAGCAGAAACAACAACGGCTATATTCTGCTTGTTTTTTACTTTAGCTTCAATAATGGAAAGCACGGTTTCTAATCCGTTGCCATTTGCTAAAGATTTCCCTCCAAATTTTAATACTTTCATTCTATTTCTTTTTGTTTCAGGTTTAAAAATTCCTAAAATAATTTTTTCTAACTGTTCGAACTCTATTAAAAACGCATCGTGTCCGTGAATGGAATGGATTTCATTATAAGTCACATTAGGATGTGTTAAGGCTAGATATTTTTGTGTTTCGCGGTTTTCTTCAGCTGTAAAAAACAAATCCGAATTGACACCTATAATATAGATATTGGCCTGAATGTCATCTAAAATTTTTAAACTATACTCTCCTCCTTTAGTAACATCAATTGTTTTTAGTAATTGGTTCATTAATTTATAAGATGCCAGCTGATAGCGTTCTTGCAATTTTTTACCGTGGTGCAACAACCAACTTTCGACATTAAACATCTGTAAATCGGTATTTTTAGTTCGCTGAAACCGCTCCTTAAATGAGGCTGGCGTTCTATAGCATAACATGGCATGCATGCGCGCATCGTGTACCGGATTGCTAGAATTAACTAAAAACTGTTCTTGGATTTGACAATTGGCAATAAGCCAGTCCGTTGCTTTCCAATCGGTAGCTATTGGAATAAAATGTGATGCTAAATCTGGTTTCAGTACTAACATTTCCCAAGCAATACCACCACCTAAGGAGCCGCCAATAATGGCAAATAACTTATGGATTTTAAGTGCTTTTAACCCCACTAAAAATAGTGCTGCAATATCTTTGGCAACAAAACTCTTATAGTCTTCAATGATAAAATTATCATAACCATTACCCGGAATATTAAACGCTAAAACCGTATATACCTGCGTATCGATAACTCTAGCTGTTCCAATAAGATCTTTCCACCAACCATCGGCTCCAGACACATTACTATTTCCCGTAAGCGCATGGTTAACAAGCACAATTGGGGCTGACCCTAATGGTTTTCCAAATAATTGGTAAGACAATTTTAAAGTAACTGTCTTACCAATCTCTAATTTGAAATGTGGAATTTGGATGTGTTCTAATTTTGACATGCTTTAAATGGCATATTGTTTTTCAACCTCCAGACTTACTGGCGTCGCGTTCAATAAATTATCCTTAACAGGACAGCGCTCTTGAACTATTTTCAACCAAGTTACCAATGTTTCAATGGACGCTTCTGTATCTGGAATTAGCTTTAAACTAATTTGTTTAAATCCTGCTCTTTCAGCATTAGACCTTCCAAAAAGTTTATTCGGATTTATACTTCCTTCAACTTCTATTTTTAAGGTATTAATTGTAAACCCTAATTCTTTAGCCACCAAGTGTCCAACTACGTTTACACATCCAGATAAACCCGCTAAAACATATTCAACAGGATTGGCATTTTCATCGGTACCACCTAAATCTTCTGACTCGTCTATTATTAGTCTAAAATTCCTTGTTTTGGCAATGAATTTCGCAGGAGAAGCACTTTCTCCGTGTACTTTAAATATTAAATCGCTCATAATTAGTATCTATAAAAATTTAATTAATCTTGTAAAACGGCTTCGTTAATTATTTTAAAAGCAGCTTTTAAATCTTCTTTTAAATCCTCTAGATCTTCAATACCAACTGACAACCTAATTAAATCTTGACTTACGCCTGCCTTTGCTTGTTGCGCTGCATCTAATTGCTGATGGGTTGTACTCGCTGGGTGAATTATCAATGATTTTGTATCTCCAATATTGGCTAATAATGAAAATAATTTCGTGTTGTCTGCAATAGTTTTTGCCGACTCAAATCCGCCCTTAACACCAAAAGTCACTAAACCACTCTGCCCGTTTGGCAAATATTTATCTGCCAAAGATTTGTATTTACTACTTTCTAAACCTGGGTAATTTACCCAACTTACTTCTTCTTGGTCTTCTAACCATTTAGCCAATGCTAATGCATTTTGAGAATGTTGTTTAATTCTTATGGGCAATGTTTCCAAACCTTGAATAATATTAAAAGCATTGGTTGGACTTAATGCACCACCAAAATCACGCAAACCTTCTAAAATTAATTTAAAAGTATAGGAAGCAGCTCCTAGAGTTTCATAATACTTTAAACCATGATATCCTGCTGAAGGCTCTGTAAATTCAGGGAATTTTCCATTTGCCCAATTAAAAGTGCCCGCATCAATTATGGCGCCTCCTAGGGAAGTTCCTTGACCACCAATGTATTTTGTAAGGGAGTGAATAACAATATCTGCACCATGCTCTATGGGTTTTACTAATACGGAAGTTGCCACAGTATTGTCAACAATAAAAGGAACTTCAGCTGCTTTTGCATGTACGGAAATAGCATTTAAATCTAAAACATCAAGCTTTGGGTTCCCTAAAGACTCAACAAAGAAAGCTCTTGTATTATCTTGCACGGCTGCTGCAAAGTTGTCGGGATTATCCGCATTTACAAAAGTGGTTGTAATCCCTAATCTTGGTAAAGTAACATTTAGCAAATTAAATGTGCCACCATACAAACTACTAGAAGCTACAATATGATCTCCAGCTTTTAAAAGGGTTAATAGCCCTGTAGAAATTGCTGATGTTCCCGACGCGAAAACCACAGCGCCAACACCACCTTCTACGGCAGCCAAACGATCTTGTAGGATTTGATTCGTAGGGTTATTTAAACGGGTATAAATAAACCCTAATTCTTTTAATGAAAAAAGATTAGCTGCATGTTCTGAATTGTTAAAAACATAAGATGTCGTTTGATAAATAGGAACGGCTTTGGTTCCTCCATGTTGCTGAACATCATGTCCAGCATGCAACGCTTTTGTTGCGAAATTTTGAATACTCATTTTTCTAGTTTTTTTGAGTTAATAAATAAATTAAACCAAAAGTCAAATAAGCCTCGTTAGAAGCGTACCTATTAGAAAAATGTTAAAAAGAAAATTGAAATCACAGATGAGTAATTTCGTTTGAGTTATCTATCCAATATTTCGATAAATGAATCGAAAATTAAGTAGAATTTAGCACCTTCATAGTATAGAACTAAGGGTTGCTAAGGCTTCAACGGGTCTAATCCCTCCACCTTTCTTGATAACATTTCAGTAAGTTTTTGAACTTTGTGAGCGCAAATATTGCAATACAAATTCATAATAACCAAATTAAATGTGAAAAAAAGTCTAAAAAAATTTTGTTCCATTTAAATTTCTTATTTTTGCAGCGTAATAATTAAGAGGAAAAATTTGTCTGATTGCAACCTCATAAAAAAATGCTAAAGCAGTTCAATTCTACTACTCTAGCAGGCCACAGCAATCACATAATTTTTCACAGTGTTTAACGCATAAATAAGTGAAACTATGCCATATTTATTTACTTCGGAAAGTGTTTCTGAAGGACATCCAGATAAAGTTGCCGACCAGATAAGTGACGCATTAATTGATAATTTTTTAGCTTTTGATCCCGAATCAAAGGTAGCCTGTGAAACATTAGTAACAACGGGGCAAGTTGTTTTAGCAGGCGAAGTAAAATCCAACACCTACCTAGACGTTCAGAAAATTGCACGTGATACCATTAATAAAATTGGATACACCAAAGGCGCGTATATGTTTGATGGTAGTTCGTGTGGTGTGTTTTCTGCCATTCATGAACAGTCAGAAGACATTAATCGAGGTGTAGATCGCGCGAGTAAAGAAGAACAAGGTGCAGGAGATCAAGGTATGATGTTCGGTTATGCGACAAGCGAAACCGAAAACTATATGCCATTGGCTTTAGATTTATCGCACAGATTGTTATTAGAATTAGCAGAATTACGTCGTGAAGAAAAAGACATCACCTATTTACGTCCTGACTCTAAAAGTCAGGTAACTATAGAGTATAGTGATGACAATGTACCACAACGTATTGAAGCTATTGTCATTTCAACACAACACGATGAATTTGTATTACCAAAATCCAAATCTGCTGAAGATAAAAATGCAGCTGAAGAGGAAATGATAGCACGAATAAACAAGGACATTAAAGAGGTGCTAATTCCACGCGTGGTTGCAAAACTTCCGGAGCATATTCAGGAATTATTTAATGACGATATCACCTATCATATCAACCCAACAGGGAAGTTTGTTATTGGAGGACCACATGGTGACACCGGTTTAACGGGTCGTAAAATTATTGTGGATACCTATGGAGGAAAAGGTGCCCATGGTGGTGGTGCGTTTTCAGGCAAAGACCCAAGTAAGGTAGATAGAAGTGCTGCTTATGCAACACGACACATTGCCAAAAACTTGGTTGCCGCTGGTATTGCAGATGAAATTTTAGTACAAGTTAGTTATGCTATTGGTGTGGTAAAACCAACCTCTATTTATATTGACACATATGGAACCTGTCCGTTTAATTTAACAGATGGTGAGATAGCACAGAAAGTGACTGAAATTTTTGATATGAGACCATTTGCTATTGAAAGCAGATTGAAATTACGCCAACCTATGTATAGTGAAACGGCTGCCTATGGGCATATGGGACGAAAGAACGAAACTATTACCAAGACATTTGAACAATTAAATGGTGAATCCATTACCTTGGATGTTGAATTATTTACATGGGAAAAATTAGACTATGTGGATAAAGTAAAAGCCGCATTCGACCTATAATATCACCCTTAAAAATCTCTAAAAGCCTTACATTTTTTTGTGAGGCTTTTTTTGTGTTAAGTCGTTTTAAGCATACGGCCGTATAAGGTTTTTAATTTTTCGGGCTTATAGCCACATTTGAATAAAACAACCATTAATAAATTACACAAGTTAACTTTTAGGTAAGAATTGTTTTGATACTTTCTCGCCGAAACAATTAAGTCGTTATTTACAATGGTGTAGGGTGTTTTGGCCTTCTTCATTCGTTTAAAAAACTCGAAATCTTCCATTAGAACTTGATCTTCATCAAAAGTACCTAAAATTTCAAAAACGCACTTTTTAATAAATAAACATTGATCACCACCCCCAGTAAATATGCCGTCAGTTTTGGTGAAATGCGCATTTATTTTCAACCAGAAATTATCCGAATCAAATGTATAAGAGAAAAAACCAGCATCCATACCTGATGCAACTGTTTCTTGAATATTCTTAAAAAAACTTAATGGCGGTAAAACATCTGCATGAAGGAAAACTAGAATATCTCCCATAGCACTTTTAGCTGCTTGATTCATTTGAACGGCGCGACCTTTTTTTGCACACCTAAGTATAGAAACCTCATTCCACCGAAAATCTTTAGCACTTATACTCTGGGATTCCGCTGATAAGGCGATAATAATTTCAACATTAAATCCTTGAGAAATAGCTACTAAATGTGGTACTAAAACGAATAAGTTATCTCGTTCGTTATGCGCCGGAATAATCACTGAAATACTTTTAACTAAAACCATATATAAGAAATATACGTAAATTTATAGGATGTGGATTTATAACTAACTTACTTTTGCAGCTAAAATCCCATCGTAAAAACAAATTCATGAAAACAACAATTTTAAAACAAGTCATCCTATTTCTTTCCGTTCTATTAATCTCTGTTCAGGGCGAAGCACAAACAGATACAAGTGAACCAACGAACTTTAATGCGCTTTCCGAACAACTGTTGACAAAAATAAAAAGTGGACAAAACACACAGGACATTCAGGGTATTTTAAAGAATACCTCATTAGAAACGTTAAGCACAGCATTAAAAACGGATACTGAAAAACTAGCGTTTTGGGTGAATATATACAATGCCTATATTCAAATTATATTAACCGATAAACCAGAATTGTTTGAGGATCGAGGTGCTTTTTTCAAGAAAAAACAAATTGCTATTGCTGGCAACATGGTGTCTTTTGACAAAATTGAACATGGTATAATTAGAAAATCGCAATGGAAATTAGGACTGGGTAAAATTAGAAAATGGTTTCCTAATAAATTTGAGCGCACATTGCGTGTTGACGAACGCGATTTCAGAATTCATTTTGTTTTAAATTGTGGTGCTAAAAATTGTCCACCTGTCGCTATTTATACGCCAGATAAGCTAGAAGCACAGTTTGATATGAGCTCTAGAAATTATTTAATAAAAACAACCACCTATGATAACGAAAAGAAAATTGTAACCATTTCACCTTTGTTTAAATGGTTTCGAGGCGATTTTGGCTCTAAAAATGACATAAAAGATATACTGAAATCTTATGCTATATTAGCGACCACTGAAAAATTCTCGATAGATTACGGCGATTATGATTGGACATTAGATTTAGATAATTGGGCAGATTTTAATTAAAACTTTTATATAAAAGGCAGGATTAGCTGCGCTGATCTTGAAGGTTTGGTTCTGATAATAAAAAAAATCAAACCTTAAATTACAGGATTAGCTACGCTGATCCTGAAAGCCACTCCTTGAAAACATAAAAAGACACAAAACAGAAAAGTAAGCGTTACATTACAGGATTAGCTGCGCTGATCCTGCTTAACTCTTTTGGAAATTGAAAAATCAAACTGCAAAAGCAGTTTATTTTTTTGTGTTATAAAATACGCTTGTGAGTAAACTCACGCGCATTTTATAACACAAAAAAATCCACACGGCCGTGTGGATTTTTCGAGTTAAAGTGGGGAGAGCAGGATTCGAACCTGCGAAGACGTAGTCAGCAGATTTACAGTCTGCCCTCGTTGGCCGCTTGAGTATCTCCCCAAAACCGAGCGTAAATATATTATAGTTTTTATTTCTTTTTGCAAAAAACGGCTCCTTTTTTTCTCTAATGTCCACATTAAAACACAAAAAACTCATAATGAATCCATTAGTTATTCATTATGAGTTCTTGTTACAATTTCCCTTAATACATTAAGAGGAAAATTGTTTTAAACTCGGCGTTTAATTAATCATAAAGACCGCCTTTACGCTGTGGTGAACGTGGCTCTGGCCAAGTACGTTGCTCACCTGTTCTCGAGTTAACTGGTAGTATTATTTTTTCGGAAGATGCTCTATTTGGATCTTCGCAAGCCATATAAACTAAAATAGCCGTTAAAATAGCATTACTTCTTACGTCGTCAAAGACAATTTTGTCATAGGTTTTTCTATTTGTATGCCATGTATAATTCCAGTAAGACCAACTTAATGAGCTCAAGTTAAATGATGGCGCGCCAGCGGCTAAAAACGGTGCATTATCTGATCCACCTCCACTAGGCGAACCTGGAAAATTAGTTTCAATATGCTTTGAAATATCGTTTGGAACTGGCTCTAACCAACGTGATAAATACTCATAAGCATGCAAAAAACCAGCACCAGAAAGATTCACAACACGACCTGTTCCGTTATCTTGATTAAATACGGCTTGAATGTTTTTCACAATTTCAGGATGGTCCTCCACAAAAGCCCGAGACCCATTTAAACCTTGCTCCTCACTTCCCCAATGACCAACTAAAATAGTACGTTTTGGATTTGGATATACCTTTTTTAGAATGCGCATAGCTTCCATCATAACTAATGTTCCAGTACCATTATCGGTAGCTCCCGTTCCACCATCCCAAGAATCGAAATGGGCCGACATAATAACATACTCGTCTGGTTTTTCAGAACCTTTTATTTCAGCTATAGTATTATAATTTGTAGCTACACCTAAATCTTTAGATTCCGCTACAATTTTCACACGTGGTTTACTACCGTATTTTGCTAAACGATATAACATGGTATAATCTTCCAGCTCAATATCTACGGTTGGAATTTTTTCAGTTCTTGCGCTAAAAATTTTGTTAGAACCAAATGCTTTAGACCAGTAGGACGTAATAATTCCGGCTGCTCCAGCCGTTTCTAATGCTTGATTAATATTTCTTGAATTATAACCCATTCTCTTCAAGTTGGCATACCATTCTGTTGAGAGCGAATCGCGTTCTTTTTTCATTTTTTCGAATGATTCTTCTGTTGCGAACTCTTCCCAGTTATAATCTGGACGCCCCGTAGTTTGATACATAGATGTCATAACGAATTTGCCTTTTACACTTTTCATCCAATTATTAAACTCCAAAGAATCTTTAACCGTTGGGAGTATTATTACTTCTGCTGTAACTCCTTTGAATCCCGTGCTTGGACTCCAAGCTAATTGCATACCATCTAACGATTGGATTCTTGGGTGCACCATATCAATATGTGTGATACCACGATCCCATGCACGCCATTCTCCCCATTTTTCATTTCTAGCTGAAATATCCCATTTCCCATATTGAGCAACAGCCCAATCATTGGCCTGTTTCATTTGTGGTGTTCCCACTAAACGCGGACCAATTGCATCTAACATTTCGTGTGCTAAACGTTCTAATTGTGAATTTTCAGTAGCTTCTTTTACAATACTTTCAACAACAGCATCCGTATTTTGTGCATGAATAAAACCTACGGAAACCATAATTAAAGTAGCCAAACCGTGTTTAAAAATGTTTCTCATAATTCTAATTTTAGTTAATAAATTGTGACCTATCAAAACACAACATTTCTATAAGACAGACCGTATAATAAGCTGGAAAAACAGAAGTGAAATACCCAAAAAAGAAAGCTGCCTGAAAAGTGAATTTTTATTCTAAATATTAGAATAATAACTTGTCAGACAGCCTAATTAATTGTGTTGTACTGATTAATTATAAGTTGTATATAACGCGCAATGTTACAAAGCGCGGTTGAATATAATAATCGTTAGTGCTTACAGATAAAGAACCTGCATTTGTTTGACTTTGCGATTTGGTATTTAGCAAGTTAGTTGCCTTCATTTCAAATTCCCATTTGGCATCTGCATCTTTTCGGTAGGCTAATGATGCATCCCAGAAATCAAAACTATTAATTTTACCAGCTTCATCACTTAACACGTTATACTCGTAACTGGATTTTAAGGTAAAGGCTTTCCAAATTAAGGCATCAAACTCTAATTTTGGCGCATTGGTATAAAACTTGGTTCGTC
>NZ_JBLXHU010000025.1:0-35311 GCF_048259285.1 Bizionia sp.
TATTGGGGAAAATATTGGATGGCATTATGGTTTTGGATTAGCTGGTATTTTTATGTTTTTAGGGATGTTACAATTCTATTTTACTCAAAAAATATTTGGAAGAATTGGATTGTCGCCAAAACAAACACAAGATTTTGACGATGTAATTGAGGATAGTGTTGAAAAAATTGGAGAAGATATAGAAGAAGTTGTCGAAGAAGCAGAAAGTTCTGGAGTTGTCAGAGATAGAATGATTGTTATTGGTGTGTTTTCAATATTTGTAATATTTTTCTGGTGGGCATTTGAGCAAGCGGGAGGATCTATGACCGTTTTTGCAGCAGATTATACAGATCGAGCGTTAGTTGGTAGTGCAGCACTAACTTTCAAAATAGTAAACACCATAATCACAGTGGTTCCAATGTTGGTTATTACTTGGGTTTTAGTGATGTTATTTAAGCAAACATTTCAGAATTACGCGTTTGCCAATGTGTTATTAGGCTTGAGTTTTGTAATTATTTGGGGAATTGTTATTTGGATGTTAAATAGAGAGTTTCAATCAGATGCAACGGAAGTTCCGGCATCATGGTTTTCAGTTTTAAATTCATTGTTTATTATATTATTTGCGCCTTTATTTTCTAAAATTTGGGAAAGTAAATTAAATCCTTCAGGCCCAGTTAAATTTGCTATTGGCTTGCTTCTAGTAGGTTTTGGATTTGGAGTTTTAGCTTATGGAGCAGCGGGAATACCAGATGGTGCTAAAACAGCTTCTGTTAGTTTAATGTTTTTGGTAGTTGCCTATTTCTTACATACTATGGGAGAGCTATGTGTGTCTCCAGTTGGGTTATCTTATGTAAGTAAATTAGCGCCTGTGAAATTTGTTAGTTTAATGTTTGGAATTTGGTTTACAGCTAATTTCTTTGCAAATCTATTAGGTGGTTTTACGGGAAGTTATATCGACCCAATTTCTGAAGAATACGGTTTAACAACCTTCTTTTTAATATTTACTATAATTCCAATCTCAGCAGCTTTAATTATGTTGTTATTAAACCCGATGCTGAAAAGAATGATGCATGGAATTGAGTAACGTAATTTTTAATGTTTACTTGAAAAGGTAGTAATGATTTTCAGTACTAGCTTTTTGAAAGTAAAATAATTTACAGGCGGTTTCGTCTATATATGCGCTTTATATTTTAACTAACTATACTATGAATACGGATATTGAAAATTTATTTAAGGACACAGTTCTCGGACATCCAGTAGGACTATTTATTCTTTTCTTTACAGAGATGTGGGAGCGTTTTTCTTTCTATGGAATGCGAATCCTTCTTATCTTATTTTTAACAGCTCCAATGATGAGTGATAATCCGGGATGGGATTGGCCTCGAGAACATGCATTGGCGCTAATTGGTACTTATGCCTCTTTACTATATTTAACGCCTATTGTAGGAGGTTGGATTGCTGATAAGTTTACAGGCTATCGCATTGCCGTAATTATTGGTTGTTTAGTCATGACCCTTGGTCACGCAGCCATGGCTTTTGATACCACTATGAGTTTTTATATAGGTCTTGCCTTATTGGTAATTGGAACTGGTTTTTTTAAACCAAATATCACCTCTATAATTTCTGAAATGTATAAAACACGTGAGTCCAAAAAGGATGGTGCGTATACCATATTTTATATGGGTGTTAATGCTGGAGCTTTCTTTGGAATGATGCTTTGTGGTTATTTAGCCGAAAATTACGGCTGGCATTGGGGCTTTGGTTTAGCAGGTATATTTATGCTTTTAGGAATGCTTCAATTTATGTTAGCTCATAAAATATTTGGAAGTATTGGTGATAAACCAGGTAGAAAAGAAGAGGTTGTTTTGGAGCATACACCAAACGAAACCAATGTGGAAATAGTAGAGGAAATGCAAGCAGAAATTAAGCTAAATCCATTTACGACTTTCGATTATGTCTTGATTGTCTTATCCTCTATTGGTGGATTACTGTATCTTTTTAATGATCCTTTGGATGTTATCTACTCAATGTCCTTGGTACCTTTTGAAATAGGAGGAATGAGTGGTACGAATATCGTTATTCTTGCGGCTTTGGCCATGTTTCTTGTTTTGTTAATTACACGTATTGCACGTTATTTACCTATAGTTCGCGACCGATTAATTGCTGTTACCATATTTGCCTTATTCACAGTCTTTTTCTTCGCGTTCTTTGAGCAATCTTTAGGATCTATGACCTTGTTTGCAAGTGATTATACCGATAGAAGTTTAACTGGGAATTCGGCGACAATATTTAAAATAATAGATGGGCTTTTAACAACAATTCCGCTGATTATTATAACCTATGTTATTGCTTTAATATTTAAGAAAACCTTTACCAAAATTGGCGCTTCTAATATTGTCCTAGCCATTGCATTTGTTGGGGTTTGGGGATTAGTAATATTCCGTTTATACGATAAATTTAGTCAAACAGAAATGACGGTTGATGCTACTTGGTTTGGAATTTTAAACTCATTCTTTATTATTACATTAGCGCCATTATTTTCGAAATGGTGGGAAAGTAAATACAACCCAAGTGCTGCCATGAAATATGGTATTGGATTGGTGTTATTAGGCGTTGGTTTTGCCATTTTATCATATGGTGCATCAGATATTCCACCTGGAGCTAGAACAGCATCAGTAAGCATGGTATTCTTAATTCTGGCCTACTTATTTCATACCATGGGCGAGTTGTGCTTATCACCTTTAGGATTGTCCTATTTAAGTAAGTTAGTTCCTGCTCGTATGATTGGTTTTATGTTTGGCGTATGGTATTTAGCCATTGCCGTTGGACAAAAGGCTGCAAATACTATGGGTGGAATGATTGATAAGATTTCTGAAGCGTATTCTTTAGGAACCTTCTTTTTAATTTTTGCGGTAATTCCTGTTGCTGTGGGACTTATATCCATGGCATTAAATCCTTTACTTAAACGATTAATGCATGGTGTGCGCTAATCAATAAAATTGTTAAATTTAATTCAAAACACGCCTTTTTGGCGTGTTTTTTGTAAGTTCGGAACATATAATACAACAAATAGAACATGAGAAATTTATTTTATACTTTAATACTAATTGTCGGGTTCTCGACAGTTAGCGTGGCACAAGAAATTAATTGGGTAACTCTTGAAGAAGCTGTAGAACTTCAAAAGAAAAAACCTAAAAAAATCATGATGGATATGTACACCAACTGGTGTGGTCCTTGTAAAATGTTAGATAAAAATACCTTTCAAAATAAGGATGTGGCAGATTATGTTAATAAACATTTTTACGCCGTAAAATTTAATGCTGAAGGAAATGAAACTGTTACGTTTAAAGGGAAAACGTATACAAACCCAGGTTATGATCCAGCAAAAGCTAACAAGCGTAATTCAGGTCATGAATTAGCTCGCTATTTTAGTATCCGATCCTATCCTACTATTGTATATTTGGATGAAAATGCTAATTTATTAGCGCCTATTATTGGTTATCAAACACCACAACAATTGGAGTTATATTTAAAGGTGTTTAAAAATAATGAGCATAACAATTTTAAAACACAGCAAGATTTTCAAGCGTTTGCTCAAGCCTTTAAACCAGAGTTTACAAACTAATTTAGTTTTCTTTCAATATAAAAGCGCCTTTTTCACCTGTATAGTGAAAAAGGCGTTTTCGTGTTTTACAGGTTTCATGCCATCGGTTTATATACGATTTGTAATTGCTGCCATCAGCAATAATAACTTGCGGATTTAAAGAATCGATTAGTCGATTTAAATTAATTTTTGGCGACTGGCTCAAAATAATATAATCCGGCTTAAAGGATATGTTTTTGTAAACACCCAAACTGTCAATTATTAAAAATTGTTTCTGGTTGAAATGATAGGCATTTTGAATGCTTTGATAGTCTATCGTCTTAATAAAATTCCCAACGCGATAATTAGCAATGCTATAATCTGATTTTAATTTTAGGCTGTCCAAGTTGTGGAATACTTGTAAGTGAAATCTAGAATTTTTACTAATAATACTGTGTCTGCTTTTGTGAAATACTACAAATTCGTTGTTATTGCTATACCAAAACTGATTAAAAAATAAACCTATTTGGAATACGCAAGTCACAACCATTGCCAAAACAAGTTTATTGAACGCTTTCGATATAAAATACCTCGTAAAGAGTAGGATTATAAGATATAGACCAATAACAAGAAACCAATTCATGGGAATATCTCTAAATATGAAAACGTCCTGTTCTGCAATCCATTTAAAAAACTGATTCATCAAACTAATAATATCTCCAAAAATATCAGTCAATAAGCTCTTAGGAACGTCCATTAAAGCCATTCCGAAAATTAATAATCCATAACCTAGAATGAATCCTAAAAATGGAATGACAACCACATTAGTTAATAAGAAAAGCCCAGGAAATTGATGGAAATAGAAAATACTCAAAGGAAAAATCCCTAACTGCGCAGCTAATGAAACCGTTATTAACGTGATGATTTTATTAGGAAAGGCATAGGGTGTTTTTAAGCGTGCAAACAGTAGCGGATGAATTGCTACGATTCCAATAACCGCTAAATAACTTAACTGAAAACCGATTTCAAATAAAATCATAGGATTCCATATTAGTAATATAAATGCCGAAATAGCCAACGTGTTATAAATGTTATAAGGCCGTTTTAAATACATACCTATTGTTATCACACTAAACATGGTTACAGCGCGTAAAATAGAAGGTGATAATCCCGCAACCACGGCATAACTCCACAGTATAAAAAGAATGATGATAGCAGTAATATACCGACCATGTTTAATAAGTAATAAAGGTTTAAACAACCATTTTAAAAGGAACAGAATAATGCCAATATGCAATCCAGAAATTGCTAGAATATGAATGGCTCCAGCATTTACATAATCCGCATATAATTCCTTTCCAATATCCTGACGCTGCCCTAAAAGTAGGGCGTTAATAACCGCTAATTCAGATGCACCATACTTATATTTCTGGAGACCTTTATTTATCACTTGACGGAAATAGTCAGCATAACCATAAATGCTATGTTTTTCTCTTGATAGAACAGAAACAAATTCAGCCTTGCTATAAATTTGAGCATAAATTTGATGGTTTTCTAAATACCTTTGGTAATCAAATTGATGCGGATTTAAAGGCCTGTAAAGTTCTTGTAAACCGCCAAAGATTTGAATCTTATCATCTACTTCAAGGTTTGAAAAACTGCTGTCTTTACCAATGTTTAATAGAATATCTCCAAAAACACTTTTACCATTAATTGTTACTATTTCAGCAATGTAACGTTGGTTGAATATATTGGGTTTAATAACCTCTAAAATTCGTAATTGAAACTTTGAAAATTTGGCTTCAGAAATTGAGTACTGATGTGTATAATGTTTGTCATAATTCAGATGATTATGTATTTCCACACTTAAATTACCCAAACTCATAACCATCAAATACGCAGCTAGCCCAAACCAGATGGATTGTTTAAACTGATTTTGAGTTACAACATACGTAATGGTAAGAATTAGAAGTAGTACGAAAGTTATAGTCACAGAAAACTTCAGTGATAATGCCAACTGCAAACTCACTAAAATACCTAACATGAAACAACATGTTAGTTTAACTATCGGAAAATCAAGAAGTTTCACAATAGTAAGTTACAAAAATAACTTACAAGATTCGTCGTGCTTGAACAAATGCAAAATACCAATACTTTTCAGAAAGCTCTGAAATCATAACGCCGCTACTGGTAGAGGCATGAATAAATTCAACAAAACCAGTACGCGATTCGGTTACAATTCCTACATGATTTACGTTTCGGCTATTTTTATTAGTAGCAAAAAATAATAAATCCCCTTTCTGAACTTCTTTAACATCTACCCAATCGCCTGTTACGGCTAATTGTGATGTGGTTCGTGGCAATTGTATGGCTTCTTTTTTAAAGGATGTTACAATTAAACCAGAACAATCCATACCTTTTTTGGTTGTGCCACCGTATTTATATTTCACGCCGTTAAACGTTTTGGCGTAATCTATAATAGATTCGGCTTGAGAATTATAAGTCCCGCTGTTACTGCCTATTTTTTTGACAGCTGGAGCCGATTTAGTTGTTCTTTTCGATGAGCTAGTCGCCTTTTTTGTCGATTTACATGCCGAAAAACAGAATAGGCATAATAAAATAAGTAAGCTTTTTTGCATATTTCCAAAAATACACATTTTTGTTATAAAAAATAATAACAACTTAAAAACTTGGTTGGACAACAGGTATAAAACGGTTACTTTTAACCTTTCAAAAGGAATTTTACAATATGAATGTAGTCGATTTGTTTTCGGGTTGTGGTGGATTAGCACTTGGTTTTAAATGGGCTGGATTCCAAACACTGTTAGCAAGTGATGTGGATGAAAATTGCGAAAAAACCTATTCCCATAACTTTCCAAATGTGCCGTTTATTAAAAACGATCTACGAGACATTTCTACAAATGAATTAAAAAAACACCTTTCAAAGCCTGTGGATGTCGTTGTTGGAGGTCCACCTTGTCAAGGGTTTTCATTGGCTAACAAAAACAGAAACAAAGCAAAATCAGATCCTAGAAACGAGTTGTTTTATGAGTTTGTTCGTGTGGTTACCGATTTACAGCCCAAAGCCTTTGTCATGGAAAATGTACGTGGCTTATTATCCATGCAAAAAGGACAGGTTATTAAACTTATGAAAGATGAGTTTGAAAATGCTGGAATTGGATATCAGGTGGAATATCAAGTGCTTTTAGCTTCAGATTATGGCGTGCCACAAAATAGGCAACGGGTTATTATGATTGGCATCCGAAAGGATTTAGAAAAGCAACCGGTTTTCCCAAAGAAAACATATGAGAAACCGGTAAGCGTTTGGGAAGCCATTTCCGATTTACCACAAATAAAAGCATCGGAAGGTGCCGAAAAAATGACTTATGAAATGGATGCATCAAATACTTATCAAGAATTTATACGGCAGCAAAGTACGTTGGTTTTTAACCACATAGCTATGCGTCATACCCAACGATTAATCAATCGGTTTCAGGTAATTAAAGCGGGTGAATCTTTGGCGCATGTTTCTCAAGAACATGCTGCGGTAAAACGTGGAAACCCGAAGGAGAAATCCAAGATTGTTTTTTCGCAAAATAATCAGCGTTTACATGCTGAAAAGCCTGCGCCAACCATTGCAGCATCTTTTCAAAGTAATTTTATTCATCCGTTCTTACATCGAAATTTTACGGCACGTGAAGGCGCGCGATTACAATCATTTCCAGATACCTTTATTTTTCAAGGGATGCGAACTAAAATGAGTTGGGAAAAGGGTTTGAGTCAATATCAGCAAATAGGAAATGCCGTTCCGCCTTTATTGGGTTATGCTATTGCCAAGTCCCTGCAGGAAACACTTTCTGGTGTTCAAAATTCAAAAGAAAAACTGTTTTAAAGTCTGCCTTTTACGGGTTAAGGGATTTATAGATTAGTTGTGCCGTTTTAGCACTTGCCCCTTTACCGCCTAACTTTTTTTCAAGTTCGTAGTAGTCCAAAAATAGCTTGTTTCTAGTTGGCTTATCCAAAATTTTATCGAGTTCTAATTTTAGATTTTTTCGGGTAAACTCATCTTGGATTAGTTCAGTTACAACTTCCTTATCCATAATTAAATTCACTAATGAAATGTATTTAATATGCTTAACCAAACGCTTGCCAATTTGGTAAGAAAGCCAACTGCCTTTATAGCAAACCACTTCTGGAACCTTAAATAAAGCTGCTTCCAAAGTGGCCGTTCCCGATGTTACCAATGCTGCGGAAGCCACACTTAATAAATCGTACGTTTTGTTTGAGATAAAATGAACATTGGAATTTTTAATAAACTGTTTGTAGAAATCGTAATCCTGACTTGGTGCACCCGCAATTACAAACTGATAGTTAGGATAGTCAGGCGTCAAGCTTAACATAACCGATAGCATTTTAGAAATTTCTTGTTTTCTACTACCAGGTAATAGTGCAATTATTGGTTTTTCGCTTAATTCGTTTTCTGCTCTAAAGGCTGCTTCGCTAATTTGTTCACGACCAGAAATAGCGTCAATAAGGGGATGACCAACAAACGTTACAGGATAATCATGGGTTTTATAAAACGTTTCAACAAAAGGTAAAATAACGTACATGGCATCAATATCGCGTTTAATGTCTTTTACACGCCCTGCTCGGGATGCCCAAACTTGAGGTGAAATATAGTAATTGGTTTTAAACCCTTCTTTTTTTGCCCATTTGGCAATACGCAGGTTAAATCCTGAATTGTCTATAAAAATTATAACATCTGGTTGGTATTCGGCAATATCCGTTTTACATAAATCGAAATCTTTAAAGATAGAGGAGAGGTTCATAATCACCTCCGCAAAACCCATAAACGAGCGTTCTTTGTAGTGTTTCACCAAAGTACCACCAACGGCTTGCATCAAGTCGCCTCCCCAAAACTGAAATTCCGCTTTAGGATCTTCTTTTTTCAGAGCTTTCATGAGATTGGAACCATGCAAATCACCTGAAGCTTCACCAGCAATTATATAATATTTCATACTACATAAATTTAAATAGAAATGTTGAAACCGCAACAATAACGGTTGCTAAAAGCACACCTCTAGCGCGATAATCTTGTTTTTTCTTAATAAAGATAAAAAAGGCGGCTAAATTTAAAATGGCTCCAAGGCTCACCAATTTTCCTAGAAAACCTTCAGCAGAAGCATTTTTTAGTGCCATGATAAAATCAGTATGATTCCCTAAAACCATAGTAGCTAAATATACACCTATGGCATTGGCAATTAAGCCCACTAATAAACCGATAAAAACTTCTTTTTTAATCATTAAAATTCCATGTATTTAATTGCTGAACATAATGGTGCGCTGTTAAATCAAATTGAACCGGAACCACGGAAACAAAACCGTTTTCTAAAGCCCATTCATCTGTGTCTTCGCCTTTATCTAAATTAACAAATTTCCCAGTTAACCAATAATAATCTTTCCCTTGAGGTGTTTGGCGTTTATCAAATTCTTCTTGCCAGTTTGCCTTGGCTTGTCGGCATATTCTAATGCCCTTAATGTCTTCTTTCTTCAGGTTTGGAATGTTAACGTTTAATACAATATCTTTTGGTAGACCGTTTTTTAAAACTTCTTGCGTTACCTTTTTTGCTATAATTTTGGCCGCGGAAAAATCGGCATTATAATTATAGTCTAAAAGCGAAAAGCCAATAGCAGGCACACCTTCAATTCCAGCCTCCAAAGCAGCACTCATTGTTCCTGAATAAATAACATTTATAGAGGAATTTGAACCGTGGTTTATACCAGAAACACAAAGGTCTGGACGTCTATCTAAAATTTCGTTAACCGCTAATTTTACGCAATCTGCAGGTGTACCCGAACAGCTGTATTCAATACGCCCAGATTCATCAATTTTTACACGCTCTAAATGCAAAGTAGAATTAATGGTTATGGCATGGCCCATGGCACTTTGTGGGCTATCTGGTGCTACCACCACAATATCGCCTAAATCTTTTACGGCCTCAATTAATGCGCGCACGCCAGGAGCTGTTATACCATCGTCGTTTGTGACTAAAATTAGTGGTCTTTTTGTCATTTTATTTTCGTTTATTACGGTTGCTAAAATACATAAAATCATGTGCAATGCCTGAATTTATATGGTTTAACAAAAAATTATTAGTGATTGGTTTAATTGGCATGGTTTTTTCATTAATTTAGTGAAAAATAATCTATGCTTTTTTTGAGACTTATGAAAAGGAATTATAACATTTTAGTGCTCTTGCTGTTACTGGCATTTGCATCCTGTAGTTTTACTAC
Source organism: Bizionia sp. (assembly GCF_048259285.1). Taxonomy (NCBI): domain Bacteria; kingdom Pseudomonadati; phylum Bacteroidota; class Flavobacteriia; order Flavobacteriales; family Flavobacteriaceae; genus Bizionia; species Bizionia sp. Next base: position 9,857 of record NZ_JBLXHU010000025.1, read on the forward strand.
CAAAACATTTGATGATCCGGATAAAGATAAATTGCTTATTCAAGTAATAACCTACGTTTTAGAACGTGGTCATTTTGATCCAAAAGCAATGGATGATAACTTTTCTGAACAGGTGTATTTGGATTATCTCGACCAGATAGATCCATTAAAACAATATTTCTACAAATCGGATATTGAAGAATTTTCGAAATATAAAACGGAGTTAGATGATCAATTGAAAGCTTATGATATTTCATTCTTCAACTTAACACATGAGCGTTTAATAAAACGTATTGAAGAAGCTAAAGTTATCTATAAAACTATTTTAGATGAACCTTTTGATTATACGAAAAACGAAACCTACGATGCAGATTATGAAAACATCGGCTATGTGAAGAATAAGAAAGAATTAACAGATAGATGGAGACAACGTTTAAAATATAGCAATTTATCAAATTATGATGAATTGATGGTGGAGCAGGAAAATTTAGAAAAAATAAATGCCCGTGCCGATTCTTTAAACACGGATCGCGTTGTTAAAAAATCGATGGCTGAAATTGAAAAAGAATCGCGTGAAGCAACACTTAAAACTATTGATATTTATTACAACGATTATATAGATGATTTAGATCGCGATGACTGGTTTGTAATGTACATCAATGCAATTGCCCAAGAATTTGATCCACATACTACATATTTTGCACCTCAAGATAAGGAGGCTTTTAATCAAGATATGGCCGGAAAATTAGAAGGTATTGGGGCGCGTTTACAAAAGCGAAATGATAATACTAAAATCTTGGAATTAATTTCAGGAGGTCCAGCCTGGAGAGGAAAAGAGTTGGAAGTAGGTGATGTAATTATGAAAGTGCGTCAGGAATATGAAAAAGATGCCATTACCATAACGGGTATGCGTATTGATGATGCTATTAAACTGATAAAAGGTCCTAAAGGAACTAATGTGTTTTTAACGGTTAAAAAAGTTGATGGTACAACCAAAGTAATAAAAATTACGCGTGATATAGTGGAAATTGAAGAAACCCACGCCAAGTCCGCTTTTGTTAAGAAGGATGGCAAGAATTTTGGAATTATAAACCTGCCGAAATTTTACGCAGATTTTGAAGATTATCAAAAATTAAATGCAGCTAATGATGTTAAGAATGAAATTATTCGTCTTAAAGAGCAAGGCATGGAAGGTTTGGTTTTAGACTTGCGTAACAATGGCGGTGGATCACTTCAAACCGTTGTGGAAATGGCCGGACTTTTTATTGAAGATGGCCCAATTGTTCAAGTGCGTTCAACAGAGCATCCAAAGGAAGTATTAAGCGATACCGATAAATCTATAGTTTGGGATGGTCCATTAGTAATTTTAGTTAATGAATTTTCTGCATCAGCTTCAGAAATTATGGCTGCAGCCATGCAAGATTATAAACGCGCTATTATTATTGGAAGTAAACAAACCTATGGCAAAGGAACTGTTCAATCTTTTTATGATTTAAACAACATGGTTAGAAATAATCAAGAAGGAGATTTGGGCGCTTTAAAAGTTACGAGACAAAAATATTATAGGATTAATGGTGGATCTGTTCAGTTGGAAGGTGTAAAAAGTGATGTGGTTGTTCCAGACCGTTTCAGTTATATAGATATTGGTGAAAAGGATCAGAGAAACCCATTGTCTTGGGATGAAATTGATGCAGCCGACTATAAGTTATGGGAAGGTTATTTTGATTATGATACTACCATAAAAATGAGTAATGAGCGTATGAAAGATAACGAACAGCTCAAATTAATTGCAGATAATGCGCAATGGGTGCGGGCACGAATGGATGAAAAAACCTACCCATTAAATTATGAAGACTACAAAGCGAAATTAGATGCCAACGAAACGGAATCCAAAACCTTTGATAAAATTGGAGAATACCAAACCAATTTAACATACGAGTCATTGCCTTATGAACAAAAGCTTTTTGTTCAGGATACTGTTTTAAAGGACAAACGTCAGCGCTGGCATGAAAGCTTAAGCAAAGATGTGTATGTTGAAGAAGCATTACATGTTTTGCAAGATCTAAAGACATCGTATAATATTAAAAAAATGGCGACAGTTAAGGACTAGAAATTCATGAGTCAACAATCCAACTCATTAAGTCAATTAGCGCTCCAGAAATTCAAAAAAGATTTCTGGGGCGTTTTTAGTTTGGGATTTATTGTTTTTGTTGGGATAATTTCCATATTTGCTTATGTAATTGCGCCTGATAACTCCCAGTTTGCCAATCAGATGCATTTGTCTATACATTCTAAAAAACCAGGATTTACGGTTCAAATGCTAACTATTCCTCAAGAAACAGAAATTGAAGATTCGTTCTTTTCAAGTATATTCTTTGGGAAGAAAATTCAAGATACTGAAATCCCAATAACGTCTTATTCTATCCAAAATAATACATTAACCTATACAGAATATGCGTCTGATGGTTTAGAAGGCATGACCAAAACGATAGACATGAATGGCCTTTCTGAATCAGATTTAATTTCGAATAAAACCTTCCTTTTCGGAACTGATAAATATGGTCGTGATTTATTGAGTAGAACACTTGTTGGTGCTAGAATATCCTTCTTCATTGGCTTTATAGCCGTTTTTATATCTCTGGTAATTGGCATTTTTATGGGTAGCGTGGCTGGTTATTTTGGTGGTCGTGTGGATGCCATTATTATGTGGTTTATAAATGTGTCTTGGTCCATACCAACCTTACTTCTGGTAATCGCCATTACGTTAGCTTTAGGAAAGGGGTTTTGGCAGGTGTTTATTGCCGTAGGTTTAACTATGTGGGTGGAAGTGGCTCGTGTAGTACGTGGCCAAGTTATGGGTGTTAAAGAAATGCAGTATGTTACAGCGGCACGCGCGTTGGGTTTTAATGATTTTAGAATAATCACCAAACATATTCTACCAAACATTATGGCGCCAGTTATTGTAATTTCGGCAGCTAATTTTGCGGCAGCTATTTTAATTGAAAGTGGCTTGAGCTTTTTAGGAATTGGTGCACAACCACCTATGGCAAGTTGGGGAGCTATGATAAAAGATCATTACAATTACATCATTCTTGGAAAACCCTATTTGGCTTTAATTCCAGGATTCTGCATTATGAGTTTGGTTATGGCCTTTATGCTCATGGGAAATGCGCTTCGGGATGCCTTGGACGTGAAATCATAACGCCACACTTTTTGATTGTCTAAAAATTTATTCGTTAGGGATTGCTTAAAAGATGTTTTCTTGCAACTATAAATTGTGCGGTAAGAATTAAATAGAAATGAAAGCAGGTTTTCATTCCTCCATGTTTTCATTCAGCTCATGAATGTATTTTAGAACATCATCTTTACCGATGTTTTTAGAAGAAGATGTAATAAAATAATTTGGCATGTCCTCCCAAGTTTCTAGCATAATAGCACTGTAATCGGCTACATGGTTTAAAATGGCTTGCGGTTTTAGCTTATCAGCTTTGGTGAAAATTATGGAAAAAGGAATGCCGTTTTCACCCATCCATGCCATAAACTCTAAATCTATGGGCTGGGGTTTATGTCTAATATCTACTAAAACAAAAGCGGACACCAATTGCTCACGTTGTGTGAAATAATCGGTTATAAACTTTTGAAATGTTTTTTTGGAGCTTTTGGATACACGCGCATAGCCATAGCCTGGTAAATCTACCAAATACCAATTTTTATTAATTAAGAAATGGTTTATAAGCTGTGTTTTTCCAGGTCTACCTGACGTTTTAGCTAGACTTTTTCTACTTGTAAGCATGTTGATTAATGAGGATTTCCCAACATTGCTGCGCCCAATAAAGGCATATTCCGGAACCAAGTTTTTGGGACATTTTGCAACATCAGAATTGCTCATTACAAATTCTGCCGATTTAATTTCCATAGCTTATTCCCAGAATTTTGGGTTTTTAAGAGTTACTGTTTTATAATCCGCGTTTCGTTAACCAACTATCTAGAATGGTGTTAAATTCATCGGGATGTTCCATCATGGCTGCATGGCCACATTTATCAATCCAAAATAATTCTGAATCTGGTAATAATTCGTCAAATTCAACCGCCACTTCTGGTGGTGTAACCGTATCATTTTTCCCCCAAATTATACAAGTTGGCGTCTTCATATTTGGTAAATCTTTTGCCATATTATGACGAATAGCGCTTTTAGCAATAGCCAAGGTTTTAATTAGTTTGTTCCTGTCGTTTACAGTTTCGTAAACTTCGTCAACAATTTCTTTAGTGGCTACTTCAGGGTCATAAAAAACGTCTTGTGCTTTTTTCTTAATCACCTCGTAATCACTACGCTTTGTGTAGCCGCCACCCATGGCGCTTTCGTAAAGTCCAGAGCTTCCGGTAATAATTAAACCTTTTACTTTTTTTGGGTATAATTTCGTATGATACAAACCAATATGTCCGCCCAAGGAGTTTCCCAATAAAATAACCTCATCAAGTTCTTTGAATTCTATGAAATCGTGTAAATACTTGGCAAAACTTTTTACGTTTGTCTTTAAAAGCGACATGGAATAAATCGGTAATTCGGGAATAATTACACGATACCCCTTTTGACTGAAATAATTAGTTACAGAATCGAAATTGCTTAATCCACCCATTAAACCATGTAAAACAATGATGGGTGTGCCTTCTCCTACCTCTATGTAACTATAGCTTTTCTCTTTTTTTAATCTATGCGCCATTAATTGGTTAGTCTTTTCTTCAAACAAATATAGGTAAATCATTGTGAATATATTCACTTTTCTTAAAAGTGACATGGCAGACTTTTAATCAAGATGTTAACAATTGCTAAATGTTAAAGTTTTTCAGCGTTTAATTTCCTGATTGGTAGTTCTTAAAGGACTTTTCTGTGTTTTCAAATCGACTTTTCTTCACATATAATCGAAAAATTATCAACAAAGTGGTAGAAAGTGGTAAAAGGTGGTAAAATTTTCAATATATTTGAATCTTAAACCCGAGAATCGATACAAACCGCTTTGAGCTCATTAATAGGAACATACGAATGTAAAGTAGACGCAAAAGGACGACTGATGTTGCCTGCTGCGCTGAAAAAACAGTTGGCGCCTGCTTTGCAAAACGGATTTGTTTTAAAACGTGCTGTTTTTCAACCGTGTTTGGAATTGTATCCAATGGCTGAATGGGAGGCCTTGATGCAAAAAGTAAATAAGTTAAATCGGTTTAAGAAAAAGAACAATGATTTTATACGTCGCTTCACGGCGGGTGTTAAAATTATTGAGGTGGATGCAACTGGTCGTTTGCTTATTCCTAAAGATCTAGTTGCATTCGCAGATATTTCAAAAGAAATAGTTATGTCAAGTGCAATCAACATCGTTGAGATTTGGGATAAAGATAAATACGAGCAAGCTATTGATGATGCTACAGGCGATTTTGCTGATTTGGCGGAGGAAGTAATGGGACAAGACGATGACGATCATGGAATATCATAATCCAGTTTTACTGAAAGAAACCGTTGATGGTTTGAATATTAAAGAAAATGGTGTCTATGTGGATGTCACCTTTGGAGGTGGTGGTCACAGTAAAGAAATCCTAAAACGTTTGGGGAAAAATGGGAAGCTTTTTGCTTTTGATCAAGATCCTGATGCCCTTGAAAATACGATTGATGACGAACGATTTACGCTAATTCATGAGAATTTTCAGTTTATGAAGCGTTTTTTACGATTCTATGGCGCGAAAGAAGTGGATGGTATTTTGGCCGATTTTGGCGTGTCATCTCATCAATTTGATGTAGCAGAACGCGGATTTTCTACTCGCTTTGAAGCGGATTTAGATATGCGTATGAATCAGAAAAGTGATTTGTCTGCTTATAATGTGGTTAATGATTATGATGAAGAGCAAATAAGTCAAGTGCTTTGGCAATATGGCGAGTTACGACAAGCAAATGCTATGGCACGCGCTATAGTTGAGCAGCGAAAATTAGAGCCCATTAAAACCAGTGATCAGTTAAAATTGGCTTTAAAGCCATTTTTACAGCATAAAAAGGAAAACAAAGTATTGGCTCAAATTTATCAAGCCATTCGTATTGAAGTGAATCAGGAGATTGAAGTTTTAAAATCCTTTTTGTTACAAGCGCCAGAGATTTTGGTGAAAGGAGGCAGGTTAAGCGTTATTTCATATCATTCATTAGAAGATAGATTGGTAAAACGTTTTATAAGAAATGGTCTTTTTGAAGGCGAACCAGAACGCGATGTGTTTGGCAATTTTGAAGTACCAATGAAAAAGGTTGGTAGTTTAATAGTGCCATCGCGAGAAGAAATAAAAGCAAATAATCGCGCAAGAAGTGCCAAACTTCGAATTGCTAAAAAACTATAATTCCTATTAAATAGGGAATCAAATGAAAAAGGGGATTAATAACATACTAAAAGGAACGTTTCTTATAAATGAAGATGCGCCTAAAAGCTGGCGAATGATTTTGTTCGTTTCCGTTTTAGCCATTGTTATGATAGCCAGTTCCCATAGTGCAGATAAAAAAGTACATCAAATTGCACAATTAAATAATGAAGCAAAAGAATTACGGTCGGCTTTTGTGGATGGCAGGACACGCCTTATGGAACTGAAAAAAGAAACCGTTGTAGAATTGAAAATGGAAAAAAAAGGGTTGGCAATTTCAGAAATACCGCCAACAAAAATTAAAGTTAAATCTAAAAAGTAGTTCAGCTTGGCAACAAACGAGAAGAACATATCAAACCGATTATATTTTGTAGCAGGATGTATGTTCATCTTCGCTCTAGCAGTCGTGTTTAAACTTTTAAGTATCCAAATGCTGCATGGCGAAAAGTATCGTAGCATGGCAGAAGAACGGACCATTAAAGATGTTGTGATTCCTGCTAATCGCGGGAACGTATATTCTGCCAATGGTAATTTATTGGCTACATCCATTCCAAAATATGATATTCGTATAGATGCATTGACACCTTCAGCAACGCGATTTGAATCGTTGTTAAAACCATTATGCGATTCGTTATCTAAGTATTCGGGAAAACCATCCGCATATTATCAAAAAGAAATTAGAAAGGCACGTGCTAATAAAAACAGGTATTATTTGTTGGCTCGCGATATCGGGTATTCGGACTATGTGCGTATGCGCAATTTTCCACTTTTGAATTTGGGTGCTTTTAAAGGCGGTTTAATTGTAGAGCAAACTACCAAACGAGAACATCCCTTGGGAGGAATTGCACAGCGTTCTATTGGCTACGAACGTTTTGATGAAAAAGGCAACGCAACTCGAGCGGGAATTGATGGCGCTTTTGGAATTAAATATTTACGTGGCACAGACGGAAGGCGTTTAAAACAAAAAATAGGAAAAGGGCAATGGAAACCTATTGCCGATTACAACCAGATTGAACCTAGAGATGGCTATGATGTTTACACTACATTAAGTGTTAATATCCAAGATATTGCGCATCACGCGTTATTGCAACAGTTAGAAACCTATGAAGCCGAACACGGTTGTGTGGTTGTTATGGAAGTGGCAACTGGTGAAATTCGTGCTATTTCAAATTTAGGAAAAACGAAAAGTGGAGGTTATTATGAAAAATTAAATTATGCTGTTGGAGAATCTCATGAACCAGGTTCTACATTTAAAGTTATGGCTTTAATGGCAGCCTTGGAAGATAAGGTGATTGATACATCAACAATTGTGGATACAAAAAAAGGGCGTAAAGTATTTTATGGCCGTACTATTACAGATTCCAAACATGGCGGTTATGGTAAAATATCTGCCGCTCGTTCACTGGAAGTGTCTTCAAATATTGGGCTCGCAACTATTATAGATGAGCACTACTCTAAAAACCCTGAGAAATTTATCAATCGTATAAAAAGTTGGTCTTTACATAAACCTTTAGGCTTGCCCATTTTAGGTGAAGGGAAACCTGTAATTCCAAGTCCAGGCGATGATATTTGGAGTAAGAATGCTTTGCCTTCCATGGCCTACGGTTACAATATGGAGATGACGCCTTTACAAACCCTTACATTTTACAATGCTATTGCAAATAATGGTGTTATGGTGAAACCACGTTTTATTAAATCAGTAAAAGAGCTTGATAAAAATATAGAAACGTTTGATAAGTATATCATAAATAAGAAAATAGCCTCCGATAAAACCATTCGGGAAATGCAAGAAATTTTGAAGAATGTGGTGGTTCGTGGTACAGGAAGATCTCTGTATTCGCCTTATTTTTCAATGGCAGGAAAGACAGGGACAGCTAAAACCGAATATTGGAAAAAAGACTGGGATGAAAACAAACGGTATGTGTCGTCTTTTGCAGGTTATTTTCCTGCTGAAAACCCTAAATACTCGTGTATAGTAGTTATTCATAAGCCAAGTGTTAAAAAAGGGTTTTATGGAGCTGATGTTTCCGGGCCTGTTTTTAAACGTATAGCACAAAAAATATTTACCGACACCCCAATTATTGATGTAGTTGAAACTTTGGAGGTGAATGATATTGCGGTAAATGCCGAGTATGACGCCTATTTTAAAACCGCACAAACCTATAGAACAATTATGCCAAACGTTGTTGGGCTGCCAGCAATGGACGCTATTGCCTTATTAGAAAATATGGGATTAAATGTGAAATCAGAAGGTGTAGGTCAAGTGAAAATTCAATCCATTACTAAAGGCGAAAAAATAAAGAAGAATCAAATAGTAACTATTCAAGCATCATGATGATTTTAAAAGACATACTCTATAAAGTACACTTACTTGCTGTTGCAGGAAGTACGACTGTGTCTGTAAATAATTTGGTTTTCGATTCTAGAAAGGTGACTAAAAATGACGTATTCATCGCTGTAAAAGGGACCGTTTCAGATGGTCATGATTATATTCAAACCGCCATTAATCAAGGGTGTGTTGCGGTAGTTTGTGAACACTTTCCAGATACTTTAATTGACAACATAGTCTATGTTGAGGTCAGTGATACGTCGAGTGCTTTGGCAATTATGGCTTCTAATTTTTATGGTGTTCCTTCGGCTAATTTAAAATTAGTTGGTGTTACGGGAACCAATGGAAAAACGACTATTGCCACTTTATTATATCAGTTATTTAAAAATGCGGGTTATAAGGTTGGTTTGTTATCTACCGTTAAAATTATGGTGGATGATGCTGAATTTAAGGCCACACATACAACACCAGATTCCATTACTATCAACAGCTATTTAAAACAGATGAATGATGCTGGAGTCGAGTTTTGTTTTATGGAAGTTAGCTCGCATGGTATTCATCAAAAACGTACGGAAGGGTTACAATTTGAAGGTGGGATTTTCACCAATTTAACCCATGATCATTTGGATTATCACAGCAGTTTTGCGGAGTATCGCGATGTGAAAAAAGCTTTTTTTGATGGCTTGTCTAAAAATGCATTCGCATTAGTAAATGTGGATGATAAAAATGGTTTGATCATGTTGCAGAATTCTGCCGCCAAAAAACATACCTACGCCTTAAAAAGTTATGCAGATTATAAAGCGCAAATTTTAGAAAATCAGTTTACAGGATTATTACTAAAAATTAATGATAGCGAAGTTTGGACGCGATTAATAGGAAGTTTCAATGCTTATAACGTGTTGGCAATTTATGCAACCGCTGAATTATTAGGTTTAGAGAAAGTGGAAATTTTAAGATTGATAAGCGATTTAAAAAGTGTTTCAGGACGTTTTCAATATCTAATTTCCGAATCAAAAATAACGGCTATTGTAGATTATGCGCATACGCCTGATGCTTTGAAAAATGTATTGGAAACCATTAATAGCATCCGAACTAAAAACGAAGAACTGATAACGGTTGTTGGTTGTGGAGGTGATCGTGATAAAACCAAGCGACCTAAAATGGGACATATTGCTTCGGCTTTGAGTACGCAAGTTGTTTTTACCAGTGATAATCCACGAACAGAAAATCCAGAAACAATTTTGAATGAGGTCGAAGCAGGTGTTGAGCCTCAAAATTTTAAAAAAACCGTTTCAATTACTAATAGAAAACAAGCTATTAAAACGGCTTGTCAAATGGCAAAACCTAATGATATTATTTTAATCGCAGGGAAGGGTCATGAAAATTATCAAGAAATAAATGGCGAACGTTTTGATTTCGATGACTTCAAAATTGTTCAAGAACTATTAAATCAATTAGAAAAATAATATGCTGTATTACCTATTTGAATATTTAGACAAATATTATGATTTTCCGGGATCTGCTTTATTTGGTTTCTTAACCTTTAGAGCAGCTGTGACTATTATATTATCCTTGTTGATATCCACAATTTTTGGGAGACGAATTATTCGCTTTCTTCAAAAACAGCAAGTAGGTGAAACCATTCGCGATTTAGGTTTAGATGGTCAAGTAGAAAAAGCTGGAACGCCAACTATGGGTGGAATTATAATCATTCTAGCAACCTTAATTCCTGTTTTGTTATTTGCAAAATTAGAAAACATCTATATCATTCTATTAGTTATAACCACACTTTGGATGGGAACTATTGGGTTTATTGATGATTATATCAAGAAATTTAAAAATGACAAAGAAGGATTAAAAGGCCGATTTAAAGTGTTGGGTCAAATTGGTTTAGGAATTATTGTGGGTGCCACTTTATATTTTCATCCCGATGTTACTCTAAAAGAGAAATTACCGCAAGAACAACAACAAGAAATATTGGCGGCTAATCCAAAAGTAGAATCGTCAAAACTGTTTCAATTAGAAGAAAAATCTACAAAAACAACCATTCCGTTCGTTAAAGAAAATGAATTTGATTATGCCGATTTAATTACATGGATAAGCCCAGATTTAGGAAAGTATGCCTGGATTATTTTTATTCTAGTAACCATTTTTATCATAACTGCTGTTTCAAATGGTGCTAACCTTACCGATGGTATTGATGGTTTGGCAGCTGGAACTTCGGCAATTATAGTATTAACCCTTGGCATTTTTGCATGGGTTTCTGGTAACATCGTGTTTTCAGATTATTTAAACATTATGTACATACCGCGTGTTGAAGAAATTACCATTTATATAGCCGCTTTTGTTGGCGCGCTCATTGGATTCCTTTGGTATAATGCTTATCCAGCTCAAGTATTTATGGGGGATACAGGAAGTTTAACTATAGGTGGAATTATAGCAGTTATAGCCATTGCCGTTAGAAAAGAATGGTTAATTCCGGTGTTATGTGGAATATTCTTGGCAGAAAATCTATCTGTAGTCATGCAGGTTAGTTGGTTTAAATATACTAAGAAAAAATATGGTGAGGGCAGGCGAGTTTTTAAAATGGCGCCTTTGCACCATCACTATCAAAAATCAGGTTATCATGAAAGCAAAATAGTGACACGTTTTTGGATTATTGGCATTTTACTCGCCATTATTTCCATTGTAACCCTAAAAATTAGATAGCAAATAAAAGCGCTGATTTAGAATGAAACGATTAGTCGTATTAGGAGGAGGAGAAAGTGGTGTAGGAGCAGCACTTTTAGGAAAAGCAAAAGGCTTTGAGGTTTTTGTTTCAGATAAAGGAAAAATTAAAGAGAAATATATAAACGTTCTTAAACATAATGAGATTGAATGGGAGTCTGAGCAGCACACAGAATCACAGGTTTTAAATGCTGATTTAGTTGTAAAAAGTCCTGGGATTCCAGATACGGTTCCAATTGTAAAGCAACTTAAAGCAAAAGGTATTTCAGTAATTTCTGAAATTGAATTTGCATCGCAATATACTCAAGCAACCTTAGTTGGGATAACTGGTAGCAATGGCAAAACAACAACAGCTTCATTAACACATCATGTGTTAAAACAAGAATTGGAAGTTGGTTTAGCCGGGAATATTGGCGACAGTTTTGCTAAGCAAGTTTTGGAAAATAATTTCCCAAACTATGTGCTGGAAATTAGCAGTTTTCAATTAGATAATTGTGTTCATTTTAAACCACACATTGCTGTTTTACTAAACATAACACCAGATCATTTGGATCGGTATGATTATAAATTTGATAATTATATCGCCTCAAAATTTAGAATTGCCATGAATCAAACATCTGAAGATTATTTGATTTATGATGCCGATGATGAGGTCATCACCAATTGGCTAGAAAAACACCCAGTTCAATCAACATTATTGCCGTTTTCATTAACGAAAATTATAGAAAATGGCGCGTATTTAGAAAAAGAGACACTAAAAATAACAATAGATAACAATCAAATAATTATGCCAACAAAGGATATAGCATTACAAGGAAAACATAATATTAAGAACGCTATGGCAGCGTCTACCGTTGCGCACTTACTAAAAATAAGAAAACAAACCATTCGTGAAAGTTTAGAGAATTTTCATGGTGTCGAGCATCGCTTGGAGCAGGTTTTGAAAATTAATAAAGTGAATTACATCAACGATTCCAAAGCCACCAACGTTAATGCTACTTATTATGCTTTAGAAAGCATGAACGCACCAACCGTTTGGATTGTTGGAGGGCAAGATAAAGGGAATGATTATCAAGAGTTGTTTCCGTTTATCAATGAAAAAGTCAAAGCCATTATTTGTTTGGGTGTTGACAATAAGAAATTGTTTGAGAATTTTGAATCCATGGTTGATATTATTGTGGAAACCCAATACATGAATGAAGCGGTTAAGATTGCTTATAAAATTGCAGAATCAGGTGATAATGTTTTACTATCTCCAGCTTGTGCAAGTTTCGATTTATTCGAAAATTATGAAGATCGTGGTCGTCAATTTAAAGAATCGGTAAGAAATTTATAAAAATAGAAGTCTCATTTAGCGTATTGCAAAGTGATTAAAAAGGTAACAGAGATAACAAAGAAAACAAGTGCATCCAATTATTAAAAACATAAAAGGTGATAAATATCTATGGGCAATAGTGGCGCTATTGGCTATATTTTCCTTTTTACCAGTTTATAGTGCGGCTAGTAATTTAGCGTACAATGGTGCTGGAAAAGGGACATTCTCCATATTTTTTGGTCACATTATGCATTTGGTATTAGGCTTTTTAATTGTTTTTATAGTTCATAAAATGCCTTACAAGTATTTTCGAGCTATTTCCATTTTGCTGTTACCGGTAGTTTTAATGTTGCTGGTTTTAACGCTTATGCAAGGGTCATCCAGCGCTGGAACCAACACGAGTCGCTGGATTCAAATACCGGTGGTAGGTATGTCTTTTCAGACATCTACTTTTGCATTTGTAGTGCTCATGGTTTATGTGGCACACTATATGGCTAAAATTAAGGATCGAGTAATCACCTTTAAGGAATCCATTCTGCCACTTTGGACGCCGGTGTTTTTTGTGCTGGCACTAATTTTGCCAGCCAACTTTTCAACGGCTGCTATTATGTTCAGTATGGTTGTAATCCTTGTGTTTTTGGGTGGCTATCCGGTTCGGTATCTAGGAATTATAATTGGTTTGGGAATTCTAGCCTTAACGCTTTTTGTGTTAACGGCAAAAGCCTTTCCAGATGCTATGCCAAACCGTGTGGATACATGGATGAGTCGTGTGGAAAGTTTTTCCGATGATGCTATTACAGAAGAAGATTATCAAATAGAAAAAGCAAAGATAGCCATTGCAACTGGAGGCGTGCAAGGCGTTGGGCCAGGCAAGAGTTATCAGAAAAACTTTTTACCGCAGTCATCATCCGATTTTATTTTCGCCATCATTGTGGAGGAGTACGGATTAATTGGTGGTTTCTCCGTATTATTTTTGTATTTGGCTTTATTGTTTCGAATTGTTATTGTTTCCCAAAAATCGGAAACCATATTCGGAAAACTAGTCGTTTTAGGTGTTGGTTTGCCTATTGTTTTCCAAGCCTTAATAAACATGGCTGTAGCAGTACAATTATTTCCAGTTACAGGCCAAACCTTGCCCTTAATAAGTAGTGGAGGAACATCTATTTGGATGACCTGTTTGGCGCTCGGAATTATTCTAAGTGTTAGTGCAAAACGAGAAGAAATAGTAAATAGTGAACAACGCGAAGAGAATCCTTTGGATATTTTAACGGAAACACTTTAATAAGAAGAAATTACACAGAGTAGTGACAAATACGAATAAGACATACAAAATAATTCTTTCAGGCGGTGGTACAGGTGGTCATATTTATCCAGCTGTTGCTATTGCAAACGAATTGAAGTCGCGTTTTCCAAATGCTGAATTTTTATTTGTAGGCGCAAAAGACCGTATGGAAATGGATAAGGTACCACAAGCGGGCTATAAAATTATAGGCTTGTGGATTTCTGGAATCCAACGAGAATTAACGTTGAAGAATTTAAGTTTTCCCTTTAAACTGATAAGTAGTTTATGGAAATCACGCCAAATAATTACCGAATTCAAGCCAGACGTGGTAATTGGAACTGGCGGCTTTGCTAGTGGTCCTTTATTGCAGATTGCTACATCAAAAGGCATCCCGAGTTTAATTCAAGAACAAAATTCATACCCTGGAATAACCAATAAGTTATTGGCCAAAAAGGCTGATAAAATTTGTGTGGCTTATGATGGATTAGAACGATTTTTCCCTAAAGATAAAATCATAAAAACGGGAAATCCAGTGCGAGCGGATTTGTTGCATATTGCCAAAAAACGGGATGATGCTTTCGGAAAATTTTCGCTTGAAAAAGATAAAAAAACCATTCTTGTTTTAGGAGGAAGTTTAGGAGCTAGACGGATTAATGAGTTGATTGAAAAGGAACTCGATTTCTTATTAACCCATAATATTCAAGTTATCTGGCAGTGTGGTAAGTTGTATTATGATAAATACAAAATTTACGGAAACACTAAAAACATCCAAGTTCATGCGTTTATTAACGATATGGCTTATGTTTATGCGGCGGCCGATATTATTATATCGCGTGCAGGTGCAATTTCGGTTTCGGAATTATGCATTGTTGGCAAACCGGTTATATTCATTCCGTCCCCTAATGTAGCCGAAGACCATCAAGCAAAAAATGCGCAAGCAATTGTAGATGAAGACGCAGCTATATTAATAACTGAAAATGATTTGGAAGTGGATTTTCAAAATAAATTCACTCAATTAATTATTGCACCAGAAAAGCAACAAATGCTAGGCGATAATATAAAAAAGTTAGCTATGGTAGATGCAACGACTCATATTGCTGATGAAGTAGAGTTGCTATTAAATAAATCGAATAAATGAATCTAGGTTCTATACATAACGTCTATTTCATTGGTATTGGAGGTATCGGTATGAGTGCGCTTGCTCGATATTTTCATGCGAATGGTAAACGCGTGTCGGGATATGATAAAACACCTTCCGACATTACGGAAGCATTAATTGATTTAGGTATTTCAGTTCATTTTGAAGATACAGTAGCTAATTTAGAAGATTATTTATTGAATAGTACCAACACGTTAGTGGTTTATACGCCTGCTGTTCCAAAAGATCATAAGGAATTGGCCTATTTTAATAATAGTGGTTATCGCGTTTTAAAACGCTCTCAAGTATTGGGATTAATTACCGAAAATACCTTCTGTTTAGCAGTTGCAGGTACACACGGAAAAACAACAACAACCAGTATTTTAGGACATATAATGAATGTTTGTGATGTTCCTGTTACGGCATTTTTGGGTGGTATAAGTGAGAATTACAATTCGAATTTAATTTTAAATGGTACGGAGGTATCCGTTGTAGAAGCCGATGAATTTGATAGGTCCTTCTTAACGCTCTCACCGAATATAGCGTGTATCACATCCATGGATGCGGATCATTTGGATATTTATGGCGATGCTTCTGAATTGGAAAAATCCTTTCACGATTTTGCGCATAAATTAAAGGAAGGTGGAACGTTATTTGTAAAAAATGGTTTGCCAATTTCAGGACTTACTTATGGTATTGAAGATGATTCGGATTATTCCGTTCAAAATATAAAAATTGAAAACGGTGCGTATATTTTCGATGTAAAAACACCAAAAACGATACTTGAAAATTTAGAATTTAACCTACCTGGTAGACATAATTTGTCTAATGCACTAATAGCCTTGGCGATGGCTGTAGAATATGGTTGCCCTCACCAACAGATCGTCAAAGCTTTAGCGTCTTACAAAGGCGTAAAACGCAGATTTTCATATCATATAAAACAAGATGATTTGGTGTATATTGATGATTATGCCCATCATCCGGAAGAAATAAATGCCGTACATCAGGCGGTTCGAGAAATGTATCCTGGAAAACAGGTTTTGGCTATTTTTCAACCCCATTTATTTAGTAGAACCCGGGATTTTGCTGAAGATTTTGCAGAGAGTCTATCACAATTTGACGAGGTGATGTTGTTGGACATTTATCCAGCACGCGAATTACCAATTGAAGGTGTTACAGCATCGTGGTTATTAGAAAAAATGACGAATGCGCATAAACAACTCATTTCAAAATCTGATTTAATTAACAAAGTTAAAGCAAGTCAAGCAGATGTTATTTTAACAATTGGAGCTGGCGATATTGGCGAACAAGTAAAACATATAAAACAAGCTTTGAGTCATGAAAATTAATTGGAACTATATAAAGATGTTCTTTCTACTAATGGTAGTAGTCGGTTTATTTGCATTTTCTTCCAAGAAAAATGACAAACGTTTGGTGAGTAATCCGGAAATTAATTTCAATGGAGAGGATAACCTGTTTATTACACATGAAACTGTTAGTAAATTGTTAATAGTAAATCAAGGAGGTACTAAAAATGTGCCTAAAGAAACCATAGATTTGAATTTATTGGAATCTGCCCTGAATTCTAATCCAATGATTAAGTCAGCCCAAGTGTTTGTTGATGTTAACGGTCGTTTAGTTGCTGATGTAGAACAAAAAAAACCGATAGCCCGAGTTGAACATTCGGCGTCTTTTTATATTGATGATGCCGGGAATTACATGCCGTTATCAACAAATTATACAGCTAGAGTGCCACTTGTTACAGGAGATGTGTCAAAAAACGACCTTCAAAACGTGTATGAAATGGCAATGAAAGTTAAAGATGATGCGTTTTTAAGTAAACACGTCACGAGCATTCATCAGCATAAGGACAAAAGTATCTCACTGCGGTTAAGACAATGCGCTTTTGAAGTATATGTTGGCGGTTTAGAAAAATTAGATAAGAAAATAAATAATTTAAAAGTCTTTTATAAAAAGGCATTTAAAGAAAAGATATTGAATAATTACAGTAAGGTGAATCTGCAGTTTGATAGCCAAGTAGTGTGCACTAAATCTTAAATCATGGAAGGAACTATTGCAATAGGATTAGATATCGGAACCACAAAAATTGTGGCTATGATTGGTCGTAAAAATGAATATGGAAAAGTAGAGATTTTAGGTATTGGAAAATCTAAAAGTTTAGGTGTGCATCGTGGTGTGGTAAATAATATTACACAAACCATTCAATCTATTCAATTAGCAGTGCAAGAAGCAGAAGCGGCTTGCGATGTTAAAATTGAAAATGTAACGGTTGGTATTGCAGGTCAGCATATTCGTAGTTTACAACACAGCGATTATATAACGCGTGCTAATTCCGAACTGGTAATTAACGATGAAGATATTGAAAAACTGATTAACCAAGTACATAAGTTAGTCATGCTTCCTGGTGAAGAAATAATTCATGTTTTGCCACAAGAATATAAAGTGGATGGTCAGGCGGAAATTAAAGAGCCAGTGGGTATGTACGGTGGCAGACTGGAAGCTAATTTCCATGTGGTAGTTGGTCAAGTATCATCTATCCGAAATGTAGGTCGTTGTATTAAAAGTGCAGGATTAAATTTGGATGGCATTACGCTTGAGCCTTTAGCATCGGCAAATGCTGTGTTAAGTCAGGAAGAAAAAGAAGCCGGTGTCGCATTAATAGATATAGGTGGTGGTACAACGGATTTAGCCATTTTTAGAGATGGTATTATTCGTCATACAGCTGTTATTCCATTTGGAGGTAATGTTATTACAGAAGATATTAAGGAGGGTTGTTCTATAATTGAAAAACAAGCCGAATTGCTTAAAATAAAATTTGGTTCTGCGTGGCCAGGTGAAAATAAGGAAAATGAAATTGTTTCTATTCCTGGATTAAGAGGTCGTGAACCGAAAGAAATCACCTTAAAAAACTTATCTAAAATTATCCATGCACGTGTTGTGGAAATTGTGGAGCAAGTTTATGTAGAGATAAAAAATTACGGTCACGAAGAACAAAAGAAAAAGCTAATTGCAGGTATTGTTTTAACAGGTGGTGGTGCACAACTAAAACATTTAAAGCAGTTGGTAGAATACATAACGGGTATGGATACCCGAATTGGTTTTCCAAACGAGCATTTAGCTGGTAATAGTGACGATGAAGTTACGAGTCCGCTTTATGCAACAGCTGTTGGATTAGTCATGGACGGCTTAAAAAGACAAGAACGTAAAAAAATGGAAGTCGCTTATGAGGAATCTATAAATGAACCGGAAGCGGAAGAAGAAGAAGAAATTATAGAGGAGCAGCCAAAACCACCAAAAAAATCTTTTTTGGACAAATTTTCAGAACGTATAAAAGATTTTTTAGACAATGCCGAGTAAGGCAACCACAAGAAAAGAATAATAAATAAGACAATAATTAAGTACATATAAAACGAAATTCATGAGCAGCAACAAAGAATTCGAAACAAACATTTCTTTTGATTTACCTAAAAATCAATCAAATGTTATCAAAGTAATAGGTGTCGGGGGCGGCGGAAGTAATGCCATTAATCACATGTTTCAACAAGGGATTAAAGGTGTTGATTTTGTAATTTGTAATACCGATGCGCAAGCCCTTCAAAACAGTGGTGTTCCAAATAAAATTCAGTTGGGGTTAAACTTAACCGAAGGTTTAGGTGCAGGTGCAAATCCGGATGTTGGCGAGCAATCTGCCGTTGAAAGTTTTGAGGACTTGCAGCGCATGTTGGATACCAATACAAAAATGATTTTTATTACCGCTGGAATGGGTGGTGGAACCGGAACAGGAGCCGCACCAATTATAGCTAAAATGGCCAAAGAGTTAGATATTTTAACCGTTGGTATTGTTACCATGCCGTTCCATTTTGAGGGTAAAATGAGAAATGAACAAGCCCAAATTGGTATTGAAAAATTACGAAGTGTTGTAGACTCACTCGTTGTTATTAACAATAATAAACTGCGTGAGGTTTATGGAAATTTAGGCTTTAAAGCTGGGTTCTCAAAAGCTGATGAAGTCCTATCAACTGCGGCACGTGGAATTGCCGAAGTTATTACGCATCACTACACACAAAATATTGATTTACGTGACGCTAAAACCGTGTTGAGTAATAGTGGAACTGCTATTATGGGTTCGTCAAAATCCTCTGGTCAAGATCGTGCAAAAGAAGCTATTAGGAAAGCTTTGGATTCACCATTATTAAACGATAACAAAATTACAGGTGCTAAAAATGTATTGCTGCTAATAGTATCTGGAATACAAGAAATTACAATTGATGAAATAGGTGAAATTAATGATCATATTCAAGATGAAGCTGGACATGGCGCCAATATTATCATGGGTGTTGGTGAGGATGAAAGTTTGGGCGAATCTATTGCAGTAACCATTATTGCAACGGGTTTCGATATTGAACAACAAGATGAAATTTCTAATACCGAAATTAAAAAAGTCATTCATGCCTTAGAAGACGAGCAGTCTATGGAGCAAGACTTAACACGTAAAGAACGTGAGCCGGCTATTATTATGCCAAGCATTGATTTTGAAGAAAAAGCAGAGCCTAAAGTGGTTAAGCACACCTTGGATTTGGAGGATTTAGAAGTTCTAAAATCACCAGAACCTAAAAAAGATGAAGGAACGGGTTTGATTAAAACAACCGATGCTATTCGAAATATGAATGTAACCCATGAGGATGTATTGTCTGATGTAAGTTCGGATGAATTTGTAATAACCAATGCCACTCCTGCTGCAGACGTTACGTCAGAAACCGTTTTTGAAGAGCCTGAAGAAGAGCAACAAATCACCTTAACGTTTGATATGCCATTTAGTAATTCAGCGATTGAAAATAAGGCTGATGATATGGTGGTGCATGAACTGGAAGAAAATATAAAAAAAATAGACGTTACAGATCATGTTGAAATAATTCCCGTAACCGAATCCAATAAAGATGGTGAAGTTCGGTATGCTTTAGATGATTATATTGAAGCAGAATCTAGCATGAACACCAAGACTCAAGTTGAAACCAAGCAAAAAAAGGAACTTGATATTGAGGATTCAGAAGTTGTTTTTGAGAAGAAAACCTTACACACGGAACAAGCGGAAGACGCTGTATCTGGTGAAGAAATTGATCCCATTCATACGCCTATTTCTGAAATGCTAAAAGAACGTGCTGCAGAACGCAGACTTAAAATGAAAAACTTCAATTATAAGTTTAATAGTGCGAAAATTGATGACATTGAGCGTGTACCAGCTTATAAGCGTCAAGGTGTAAATTTAGACGAATCTAGACATTCATCAGATTCTAATATTTCTAATACCAGTATCAGTTTAGATGATAACGACGATATGCAAATACGAAATAACAATTCGTTTTTACACGATAACGTCGATTAAAAATAGTATTAAGTTTAGTGTTTGAACTTCATGAAGGCCCGAAATAGCAAATTTTGTTATTTCGGGTTTTCTTTTTGAAATTTTTATCATTTTCATCACGGTCAAAATCTATTTTTCTTGTTATCTTCGCGGTACAATTAATTTCCTATTATGAGCTTACAACAAGATATAATGACGGCTATGAAAACGGCCATGAAAGCAAAAGACCAAACGGCATTAACCGCTTTACGTGCTGTTAAGTCTGCTATTCTTTTAGCGCAAACAGAATCAGGAGCTCAAACCGAATTAACCGAGGAACAAGAGTTGAAAATACTTCAAAAACTTGTTAAGCAACGTAAGGATAGTGCCGCTATTTATTTAGAACAAGATAGAAAAGATTTAGCGCTGCCAGAAATTGATGAAGCGGAAGTTATCAGTCAGTTCTTACCAGAAGCACTGTCTGATGAAGAAATTGAAGCAGTTGTAGTTGCAACTATTGATAGTATTGGGGCAGAAGGTATGAAAGATATGGGAAAAGTAATGGGCATTGTTAGTCAAGAATTAGCAGGTCAAGCAGATGGAAAAACAATTTCAAATATTGTAAAGGCTAAGTTGTCTTAAATATTTTTAATATAGATTCCTGCTTTCGCAGGAATTTATGGCCTCGTAGTTCAACTGGATACCTGCCTGCCAGCAGGCAGGGAATATCAAATTTAGGCAATTATGTTTTATACATATGTTTTAAAGAGCGAAGTAGATGGAAGACGCTATAAAGGTCACACGGATAATATAGCTAGTAGACTGTTGGAACATAATTCTGGTAAAACCAAGTCTACAAAGGGTTATATTCCTTGGGAATTAGTATATTTCGAATCTTTCAAGACAAGGGAAGAAGCCATAGAAAGAGAACGGTTTTTTAAAACTGGTGTTGGAAGAGAATTTATAAAAAATAAGATAAAAGCAAATAATAGTAACAAATAATGGCCTCGTAGTTCAACTGGATAGAATATCAGATTTCGGCTCTGATGGTTGGAGGTTCGAACCCTCTCGAGGTCACTACAATAAAACCGCACTTTAAATCAAGTTTTCTTGAGATTATGGGTGTGGTTTTTGTTTTTATAACCATCTACTTGAGCATATGTAATAGTATTATGTAGATATTTAAATCTCTATAAATAGTTGCGCATTATTTGTATATTGAAATACCTAAATTTATAAACTTACAATCCCAAGAACCATTTATGTTTAAGCCTGACGAAATTCCTTTGTTTTATGTTGTCATGGCAATTTTCCTAGTGGTTGTGCTTTCCTCATTTGTATTTTATGCCCTTATTAATATGATTGATATAGGGTATGTTTTAATGAAACGGAAACCACTATATCGCTATTTGGTACCACCATACAGAAAGCTTTCTGCTAGTCAACAACAGCTTTTACAATCGGAATTCCGGTTTTATCAACGCTTATCTGAAAAGGAAAAACGGGTGTTTCATCACCGATTGGCATTCTTCATAAAATCGAAACAATTTGTGAGTCGGGATAATTTAGATCTCACGGACGAAATGATTGTCATGACATCGGCAACAGCTATAATGCTTACATTCGGTTTTAGGGATTACAGTTTAAAAATGATTAAGCGTATCATTATTTATCCTTCGGCTTACTATTCAGAAACCAATGACGCCCATCATAAAGGTGAGTTTAACCCCAGGATGCAGGCGCTAGTTTTATCCTGGGAGCATTTTGTAGAAGGCTACTCGGTTTCCAATGATAATCTTAATTTAGGTATTCATGAATTTGCACATGCTATCCATTTCAATAGTTTAAAAAACAGAGATGCTAGTTCCACCATTTTTGCGGACACTTTTAAAGAATTAGCAAACGTATTAGCTGAAGAAACCGAGTTGCGACAGCGCTTATTGAACTCCGGATATATCCGAAATTACGCGTATACCAATGCCTTCGAATTTGTTGCGGTTATTATTGAAACCTTTATTGAAACACCAAAAGAGTTTCGTTCTCAATTCCCGAGAGTATATGCTAAAACTAAACAAATGCTTAATTTTAATTTCGAAGGTTATTAATCCTTTTAGCTGATTTTTATCATATTTATTACTGTTTATCTTGCGTACTTTTAGTAAACAATTTAAAATCAAGTACTATGAAAAAACGCACACCAGTTTCCGAAATCATGACTAAAACAGTCATTACATTAAATCACACCGATGAGTTAGAAACAGCTGAAAGGCTGTTTAAAACTAAAAAAATACGTCATATTCCTGTGGTTAGTGGTGATGCCATTAAAGGTATGTTAAGCTATACCGATTTATTGCGTATTAGTTTTGCAGATGCCGTAGATGAAGAAGATGATTCTGTAGATACAGTGGTTTACAATATGTTTACTATTGAGCAGGTCATGGCTAAAAATTTAGTCAGTGTACCTTCCACAACAACTATAAAAGAAGTAGCTGAAATTTTAGCAGTTAAAGAATTCCACGCTTTACCAGTTGTAGACCATGATAAACTAGTAGGTATTGTTACCACAACCGACCTAATAAACTATTTAATAGAACAATTTTAAACTAACTAACTAATTATTTAAAAACGAAAAAGCTCCGAAAGGGGCTTTTTTATGCGTTTACACGTATTTTTTTATCCGTTAGCAAGTGCTTTAAGCTTCTTAATTGTTTCAGTAGGATTATCACTTTTAAAAACATGACTTCCGGCAACAAAAGCATCAGCACCAGCTGCAACCAATTGCTTGATGTTCTTATCCGTAACGCCACCATCTATTTCAATACGTGTATTTAAACCTTGCTCATCTATCATTTGGCGTAATTTCTTAATCCTATTGTAGGTAATATCTTCAAACTTCTGACCTCCAAAACCTGGATTTATAGACATTAATAATACCATATAACATTTTG
The DNA here is from genome assembly GCF_048259285.1 of Bizionia sp. Taxonomy (NCBI): domain Bacteria; kingdom Pseudomonadati; phylum Bacteroidota; class Flavobacteriia; order Flavobacteriales; family Flavobacteriaceae; genus Bizionia; species Bizionia sp. Next base: position 33,324 of record NZ_JBLXHU010000025.1, read on the forward strand.
GCAATATGTCTTCCAGCACATTAATAGGTGTTGTTAAATTTAATACCACACCCGCTTTACAGCCAGCATCTTCAATTTGGGTTAAGGTTCGGTGTAAATGCACCGTAGATTCGTAATGAACTGTAATAATATCCGCACCGACTTTAGCAAATTCTTCAATGTAGCGTTCCGGTTTCTCAATCATTAAATGGACGTCTAATGGCTTGGTAGCGTTCTTTTTTATGGCTTGAATAATAGGGAAGCCGTAAGAAATATTCGGTACAAAATGACCATCCATGACATCTATATGAAACCAATCGGCATCACTATTATTAACCATTTCAGTATCACGTTGTAAGTTGCCAAAATCGGCAGCAAGCATAGAAGGTGCTATTACTTTTGCGTTCATTGTGTGTTGTTTTGATGTTTCGGTAAAGGTAATAAAGTCTTTTAAAAGTCCTTCATTTTCAAATAGTATTTAGGGGTAGACTCAAAATTTTTCCTTTGGGGAAATGGAAATATAATATAAAAAATGAACCCAGAGTAATCAGCTCTGGGTTCTTTCATCAATCAAAAAACGAACAGTTATGTTGTAACTGTTTGTTACTGTAAAATTCCAAAACCTAATTTCTCGGTTATCGACGGCCTATAAGGCAGACAGGGATTTCTGTTTTCACATATTGGAATTTAAAACTTATCCTAAATAAGTTTTCAATATTTTGCTTCTAGACGTATGTTTTAATCTACGAATAGCTTTTTCTTTAATTTGTCTTACACGTTCACGCGTTAGGTCAAAGGTTTCACCAATTTCTTCTAACGTCATTGGGTGTTGGTTTCCTAAACCAAAGTATAACCGAATTACGTCCGCTTCACGAGGTGTTAAGGTTTCCAAAGCACGTTCAATTTCTGTACGTAAGGATTCATGTAATAAATCACGATCTGGATTTGGCGATTCACCAGAATTTAATACATCATATAAGTTACTATCTTCACCTTCAACTAAAGGCGCATCCATACTTACGTGACGCCCTGAATTTTTCATAGACTCCTTAACATCGTTAATGGTCATGTCCAATTCTTTGGCAATTTCCTCGGCACTTGGTGGGCGCTCATGCGCTTGCTCCAAGAAAGCAAAGGTTTTATTAATCTTGTTAATAGATCCAATTTTGTTTAACGGTAAACGCACAATACGTGATTGCTCCGCTAAAGCTTGTAGGATAGATTGACGAATCCACCAAACAGCGTACGAAATAAATTTAAAACCACGCGTTTCATCAAAACGTTGAGCCGCTTTAATAAGGCCTAAATTTCCTTCATTAATTAAATCTGGCAACGTTAAACCTTGGTTTTGGTATTGCTTAGCCACCGAAACTACAAAACGTAAATTAGCTTTGGTTAACTTTTCTAAAGCCACCTGATCACCCGCTTTTATGCGCTGTGCTAATTCTACTTCCTCGTCTGCGGTAATTAAGTCAACTTTTCCTATTTCTTGAAGATATTTGTCTAACGAAGCAGTTTCTCTATTCGTAACCTGCTTGGTAATTTTAAGTTGTCTCATGTACGTTTTTTCTCTAATTAAATTGTGCGAACAACGTGTTCTATATACTTATACGTACGCAAAGCAGTTTTTGTTACAAAAAGGTATTATTATTTTTTTTGGGCGTTCCTTTTTACGCTAAAAAATGCCGTTTCCAACATTAAATTAGGGATTTGGCGTAAAAAGTCAGGCTGTCCATTATATCTCTTTTTACGTTTAGACGTAAAAAAAGGATGCCATTGCCATCCTTAACGCATGAGCCCGGAACCTCGGAAAGTTCTTTTCATTTGAAAAGAAAAATAGGAATATTATGTATTCTAAAAATTAATGGGTTAAGTGTTTTTAATTTGGTTTATACGCATGTTAGGCACAGTATTTATTTTATTCCGCTTTGTTCAATTAAAAAAATAATATTTGTTCCAGTTAAATTCAAACCATAGCGAGTCATTTCATCATCTACTATCTGCGGTGT
>NZ_JBLXHU010000026.1:0-35047 GCF_048259285.1 Bizionia sp.
TTTTTATCGATAACAATCTCATCGATATGGTATAACCTTTTTAATTGTAATATATTGGAGCACTATTAATTTAAAACCAATTTAAAAATGAAAAAATTTACATTTTACTTATTTGCATTATGTTGTTTTGCTTTTTCGTGGCAGACATATGCGCAATCAATAATTAATATTACGACTTCTGGAGGAGATTACCCTGGAGAAAAGTGGGTGTCTATTACTGATGCACCAGATGGTGGAGGTACTCAATTTTGGGGTCAAGGTGATGGAACGCAATGTAATGGTTCTGGTTTGATCAATGAGAATATATCATTACCACCAGGGACTTATTATGTTAATTGTTACGATCAATATGATGATGGTTGGGATGGTACACTTATTACTATTACTTCCTATGGAAATGTAATAGGTGATAATGGAGGTGTATCGCCGGATGATGGTGAAGATACAGACGCATCTACTTCTTGTGAAGGAACTCCAGAAGAGCTTGAAGCATCATTTATGATCGTTGTTCCTGTTGCGCCTTGTGTAACAGCTGAAATAGCTTCTTCTACTGTCGTTGATGATTGTGCAGCTGGAACCTTTATGGTTAATATAGATTTTACTGCGGTAGGTGATGCTACAGGTGTTTCTGATGGAACAACTAATTATCCTATTACTGGAACTACAGCTATGGCTGGGCCATTTGCAAATGGCACAACACAAAACCTTTCTGTTGTTCATTCTGATAGCGCATGCGATTTTTCATTAGGTGATTTTATAACATCATGTACACTACCAGGTGAAGTTTGCGAGAATTCAATTATTATTGGAGCTTTACCTTATTCTACAACTGATAATACGTCTAATTATGGCGATGATTACGGTAGTGCAGATGAGCCTTGTTCTACTTCTGGTTATCTTACAGGTGATGATGTTGTTTATAGTTTTACTCCAGCAACAGATATGTCAGTAAATATGACCACTTCTGGGACAGGTTCATGGACTGGTTTATTTATATACGAACAATGTCCTTTTGTAACTTGTGTGGATTCTGATACGCAAAGTAGTGGAAACCCTAGTATCCCAGAAGTTAGTTTGATAGGAGGAACAACATACTATATTGTAATATCTACCTATCCATCACCGCAAAGTACAGCATATACGTTAGATATAACAGAAAACACCTGTACAGCATCTACCTCAACAGTTACTGTAGTAAACGACTGTGATGTAAGTGGTGGTTTTTATGTAGATGTTGAAGTAACAGATATGGGAAGTGCAACAGATTTAACGGTTTCAGACGATCAAGGAAACCCATCTCAAGCTTTAACGGCTGCTGGAACATTACAATTTGGTCCTTATGTAAATGGTGTTGATGTGGTTATTACACTTAACGATGATAATGATGATGATTCTTGTACAGTTGTTAAAGCAGCTGTTACACAGACTATTTGTCCGCCATCAAACGATGATTGTTCAAATGCAACAGTTTTAACTGTGGATCCAGATTATTCTTGTGCTAGTTCTGTTTCAGGAACAACTATAGGGGCAACACAAAGTTTAGCTGGTTGTGTTGGAACTGCCAACGATGATGTTTGGTATTCTTTTGTTGCAACAAGTACAGATCATAGAATTACAATTACTAATACTGGTGGTGCAACTGATATCGTTACTCAAGTTTTTGATGCATGTGGTGGTGCAAGTTTAGTATGTCAAGATACACCTAATTCACCAATTAACTTATCAGGTTTAACACCAGCAAACACGTATTTCTTTAGAATTTATACGTATAGTTCTTCTGCTTCAATTAGAACAAGTTTTGACGTATGTGTAGGTACAGCGCCAAGTTGTTTACAGCCATCGTCTGGTTCAGCTTCGGCAATAACAGAAAACTCTGCGGATTTAGGCTGGGTAGAAGCTGGAACTGCAACAACTTGGAATGTAGAATGGGGCGTTACAGATTTCACATTAGGAACAGGAACATTAATTTCAGGAACTACAACAAATCCACAACCATTATCTGGATTAACCGCATTAACAACATACGATTACTATGTGCAAGCTGATTGTGGTGGTGGTGATTTAAGTGCATGGTCTGGTCCATATACGTTTACAACTTCAGGTCCAATACCAACTAACATTTCATGTGCTACAGCAGAGGCTATTGCATGTGGAGATAGTATTACTGGAACGACGGAAGGTTCTACTGGAACACAAGAAGACTCTGGCTGTTCTATCGGTAATAATGGCGTTTGGTATACCTTTACTGGTGACGGTGGAGATTTAATAGTGACGGTAGATGCGGATTTTGATCACGAATTAGCAATAACAAGTGGTACTTGTGGTGCGCTAGTAAATATAGGTTGTGATGATCAAAGTACTGGTCAAGAATCATACACCATTGTTGATAGTGTTGATGGAGAAACATATTATGTGTATATCGCACATTATTCAAATGGTAGTACAACAACAGGTACTTACAAAATTATGTTAGAGTGTGAAACCATGACAACAGATGAATTTGATTCTCCAAATGCGTTTACGTATTATCCGAATCCAGTGTCAAATGTGTTAAATGTGAAAGCACAAAATAATATTAGTAACGTGGCTGTTTACAACATGTTAGGACAAGAAGTACTTCGTACGGCTCCTAATACAGTTGCAAGTGAGGTAGATATGTCTAACTTACAAACAGGTGCTTACTTTGTTAAAGTAACTATTGGTAATGCTACGAAAACAATTCGCGTTATTAAAAACTAATAAGCGGAGTAGTTATTAAATTATATTATATTGAAAAACCCAGACGAGAGTCTGGGTTTTTTTTATTTCGGTTGGAAGGGTATTAAGCTTTTCTATTAAATATTCTACTCGTTTTTTACACATAATATTGACGTTTTTACTAGCTTATCTTTTATAAACGGAGCTATTCCTGTCTTTGGTGTTAAATTATAAAACTGTTATGGATTTTTTAACATCTATAATAAATGTAGTATATTAAAAGTCTATTAATTTAACTAAACAAATTTTAAAATGAAAAAAACTACAATTCAAATTATTATGTTTTTAGCTTTTGCCTTTACGTGGCAGGCTAACGCGCAAACGGTCGTTATTGGCTCTGGAACAGATGTTACGGGCTCTACGGCTTCTGATCCAATCAATGGCTTTTATAATGCCATGCGGTACCAAGTAGTATATACGGCTGCAGAATTAAGTACCATGATGACACCTTTTGATGAAATTACAGCTTTAGGCTTTGATATAGTCGGGGATTATGCGGGTGGTGCCTTGTTAGGTTATACAATCAAAATTGGCCATACAGCAGCTACCAATTCAGCAGCACATAATACATCACCTACAGTAACGGTTTTTGGACCAACAGATTATGATCCTACCGTAACAGCATCTGGTGTTTATGATATGATAACCTTTACATCTAATTTTGTTTGGAACGGTGTTGATAATATAGTAATTGATATTTGTACGGATGGACAGAACCCATATACAGGACCTTATGGTCAAGTAGCTACAACTGCAAATACGACAAATGGCGCCCGATCAGTTAGAAGAGACGGAACAACAGCTTGTGGGTTACCTACTTCAGATGTAATAAACAACAGACCTAACATTCAGTTTAACTATATTGATGGAACACCTCCTACCTGCACCTTTGCAGTGGTTGATTCTTCTGCAGTGGTTCAAGACTGTGCTGCTTCTCAATATTCTGTAAATGTAGAGTTTACAACCGTTGGCGATGCTACGGGTGTTTCTGATGGAACCACAACATATCCAATTTCTGGAACAACTGCTACAGCTGGTCCTTTTGCAATTGGAACGACACAAACCTTAATGGTGGTTCATTCCGATAATGCATGCGATTTCACTTTAGGTAATTTTTCGTATGATGAATGTCCTAGTATTGTTACGTGCGGAACGCCATTAAACACAACATTTTGTTATGCAGCTAATGATAACACAGACTTCGTTTATGAAAGTAGTGATGGATCTAACTTAAAAGTTATTTTTAATGCTGGTTCTATTGAAAATTGTTGTGATGATTTAGTAATTATAGATAGTGATGGCGTAACGGAATTATATAGAGGTGCAAATGGCGGAAACTTAAGTGGTCTAGAATTTACTGCTTCCGGTTCTTCTATTACGGTAGCTGTAGATTCTGATGGCTCGGTTCAAAGTTGTGCTTCTAATCAAGACTGGGATTGGGATGTAATTTGTTTAAACTGTACGCCAGGAGCAGCTACAACTTCAGTCATTGAGGACTGTAGTACATCAACATATACCATTGAAGTGGTAGTAACTGATGCTGGAGATGCAACAAATATTACTGATGGTGTTTCTCCGCAAGCATTTACAGGAACAGTAACATTTGGTCCCTATGCATTTGGTGTTGATACAACATTAAATATAGAACATACAGACGCGGGATGCGATTATACATTAGGAACTTTTGGTTTAGATACATGCCCTCCAACTAATGATAACTGTGCCACTGCAGAAATTGCTCCTATTGGAATTGGTGCTTGTGGAACTACAGTAACAGGAAACAATACAGGTGCAACGGACTCTGGAGTTGCTCAAGCTGGTTGTGCAACTGCAGTTTATGCAGGTGGCGATATTTGGTACCAGTTTGATATGCCAGCAGGTGAAACAGAACTTGTGTATACTAGAAGTGCCTCTGCTTTTTCTACAACACAACTTGAACTATTTAGTGGTTCTTGTGGTTCCTTGGTAGAAGTTGGCTGTACTACAGCCGCAACAGCTAGCTTTACAGGTTTAACACCTTCTGCTACATATTATGTAAGAATTTACGATTGGAATAATGATAATTTTGGTGATGTAACATTTTGTTTAAACACACCACCAACGTGTCCAGAACCAACTGGTTTAAATGCAACCAACTTAACAGAGACTACGGCTGATTTACAATGGACTGAAAATGGAACAGCCACAACTTGGGATGTAGAATGGGGAGCAGAAAACTTTACGTTAGGAACTGGGACTATGATTACGGGAACTACAAACAACCCGGAATCACTTATAGGTTTATCTGCTTCTACAGCTTATGATTTCTATGTACGTGCAGATTGTGGAGCAGGCGATACTAGTATTTGGGTAGGACCTTACACATTTAATACGCCAGGTCCACCTCCAGCAAACGACGATTGTTCTGGTGCAATTGCAATTGCAATTGGAAGTACAACATCTGGTACAACTTTTAATGCAACAGGTGCATCGTCAACTTCTTGTAATGGAACAATAGGGAATGATGTATGGTACACGGTTGTTGGAGATGGCGGCGATTTAACTATAACGGTCGATTCTCCTAACGAAGATTCGCAAATTGGTGTTTATGCAAGTCCTGACTGTGCAGGAATAACTTTAGGTACGTGTGATTTTAGCATAGATCCATTTAATAATCCTGCTGTATTGACATTTACATCTGTAGCTGGGACTAACTATTATATTCAAGTAGGAGCTTGGATAAATTCAGGAGATCCGTCTACACATGATATTACCATTAATACAACATTATCTACGCAAGATTTTGATATGGATTCAGCGCTAATGTATTATCCAAACCCGGTTAACAATTTATTAATGTTAAAAGCTCAAAAAGCAATTCAACAGGTGGCTGTTTACAATATGTTGGGACAAGAAGTACTTCGTACGTCTCCTAATACTGTTGCAAGCGAGGTAGATATGTCTAACTTACAAACAGGAGCTTACTTTGTAAAAGTAACTATTGGTAAAACGACTGAAACTATTCGCGTTCTTAAAAACTAATATGCCTAAACTATAGTGTATAGAAAAACCCAGACGAAAGTCTGGGTTTTTTGTTTTATAAATTCAAATAGTCATGTAATAGTATAATTTTCTAACAACTAACAACTAACAACTAACAACTAACAACTAACAACTAACAACTAACAACTAACAACTAATCTACATACATACCAATAGACAGTGGTAAGACATCGGACTTATCTCCAACTAAATCCAAAGGTTCTACAAAAGGAATATAAATGCGGCTATCATCTAAAATAAGCTGTAGAGCTGTTGCTAAAAGCGGTTCAGTTTCAGAGCCCAGTGTTCCCATATTGCTGTAATTTTCGGACTGCGGTATTTCCGGAAATAAGCCTTGGCTATAATCCGTATTACCAACGGCATTCAAGGATTTTAATACTAGAGGTTGCATAGCATATAAATGTGATGGGTTTGCATTTGCTCTACGAAAATCGGGCGCATCATAAAGCGTTACGGATGCTTGAAATTTACCAGCAGTTTCGGTTCCTATTTGAACCACATCTATATAAGGATCTAAACTGTTTATAACTAACTCACTAGCAGATGCTGATCGTTTTGTGGTTAAAACATACACCTTGTTTAGATTTAAAATGTTTAAGGGAGCTCCAGCATCATTATCTGTAAAGTAATTCGTGGTTTGTGCTTCTGATAGTTGAGATTGAATATCAGAATTCCATTCTTCCGTACTAAACACATTGCCAGTTTGTCCAGCTATCATACTAGACAATAAAATAGCTGTATTAACAGAGCCTCCCGAATTATAACGTAAATCCAAAACTAAATTCTGAATATTATTTGCTTGAAACTGACCAAACACGGCATTTAATTGCGAATCAAAATCTCTAGTAAATCCATTATACATTAAATACCCTACGTTTTCTCCGGCAACTTCAAATATTTCTGTTTTAAAAATAGGGTTTTCAGTAAGGGAAGATTTTGAAAGTGTAATGCTTTGGCCATTTGGTGAAATATTGTCATCGCTCGTTTGAGAGGTTCCATTATCATTATAATCTGCTAAATTAATAGTGTAGGTAGTATTTCGTAATAAACTATTAAAATTAGAGGTAGTAAGTGGAATGCCATCAATAGCATAAAAAATAGTTCCTCTGGAGACGCCTTGATTGCTAGCGCTAGAATTTGGCAATACATATCCAACATATCCAAACACGTTTTCCGAACCGTCTGGATAACGCATAAGGCCGTAATCCATGCCGTTGTTTTGTGTTGTACCACTTAATAGTTGTTCCAATTGAATGTAATTAGACGTTATCCAACTAAACCTATCTACCGTTTGTGGTTGATAGCGTAAATATTCAAACAAGGCTTCTGGTGAAGGATAATTATTTAAAAATGCTTCATAGGAACCTGTATCAAACCGGTCGTTTGCTAAATCCGGCACATTATCCTTATAGAGATAATAGGTGTTTAAACCCCGCCAAACAAAATCATTTAAGTCACGGGTAGATGCTGGATTATCATCTATATCTTCAAAACAGCCCGTAAATAGGGTAGATGCGCAAATAACGAGTAAATAAATAGTTCGGTTTTTCATAGCTGATTTCATTTTAATTGTTCTTTTTGTCGAATTAAAAGTAGTTACTTTATAACATAATAAAAATTATTTGTAACAAATTAAGTTATCAATCGTCGTAATAGTAAGTAGGCAAAAACCAGCTATTATTGATTAACCACAAACTATGACACAGACAGAATTTTTGAATATTGTCATGCCATTTAAAGATAAAGTCTTTCGTTTAGCCAAACGATTGCTTGTGTCTCGGGAGGAAGCAGAAGATGCAACTCAAGAGATTATCTTAAAATTGTGGAAAAACCAAGAGAAAATGAGCGACTATAAAAACATAGAAGCCTTTTCAATGACCATGACAAAGAATTTTTGTTTAGATAAATTAAAATCTAAACAGGCACAGAATTTAAAAATTGTACATAGTAATTATGAAGATCATAATGTGTCCTTACAAAAGGAAGTTGAGGTCAATGATAGTTTGGATTGGGTAAGTAAGATTATGGCAGATTTGCCAGAACAGCAAAAAATGGTTGTTCAGCTTCGGGATATTGAGCAATACGATTATAATGAAATAGCCAAAATGCTAGATATGAATGAAACAGCCGTCCGAGTAGCCTTATCAAGAGCTCGAAAAACAATACGTGAAAAATTAACTAATACACATAATTATGGTATTAAATAATATAGAAAAATTACTTGAAAAATATGAAAATGCCGAAACCACGCTTCAGGAAGAAGCACAATTGAAGGCGTATTTTACACAAGATGATGTGGCACCGCATTTAGAGATGTACAAACCTATGTTTGCTTACTTTAAAGCAAATCAGGAAGAAGTCTCTATTAAAGAATTGCCTTTGAAATCGCGAACCATATTTAATTATAAATGGCTTACAGTTGCTGCCATTGCAGTACTTTCAATAAGCTTATATTTCAATAATCCGTTGCAAACACAAGAAGATTTAGGAACCTATGACGATCCTATGTTAGCTTATAATGAAGTGGTTAAATCACTCGAAATGATTTCAACACACATGAATAAAGGTTTTGAAAAAGTAAATTATTTAAATGCTGTTAATAATGGCATGTCTAAAGTCAATTACTTAAAAGAAATGGAGAATTCCACAAATAGAATATTTAAAAACAAACAATAAACTGAAATGAAAACAATAATTAATAACAACACCATTACTAACCGTGAAAAATTAAATAAATTAAAAACAAACCCTATGAAAAAGTACACCCTTATTTTCGTTTTGGCACTAATGATGATGCCATTCGCTTCTCAAGCACAAGATATTTTTGCTAAATACAGCGAGAATCCTGAAGTAACCTATGTGTCCATTAAACCTAAAATGTTTCAAATGTTAGCTAAAATGGATATTAATACGGATGATCCAGAATCACAAGAATATATCAATATGGTGAATAGTATTACCAGTTTTAAAGTCATTTCCACAGGAGATAAAGCTATTTCTGCCGATGTATCTAAATGGGTAAAATCTAGAAAAGGTGGTTTAGAGGAATTAATGGTCGTTAAAGATGATGGCATGAATATGACATTTTATGTTAAGGAAGGCCGCGATTCGGACCATGTAAGTGAATTCCTGATGTTTGTAGATGGTATTGGAGCTGTTACAAAAGATATGGATATTAATATGAATGGTAAAAAACGTGAATTTGAAACAGTGGTAGTTTCCTTAACAGGAGATATTAACTTAAATCAAATTTCTAAATTAACCCAGAAAATGAATATTCCAGGTGGTGAACATTTGGAAAAGAAAGATAAGAGATAATACCATCATGAAACAATCAATCAAATATACCCTGTTCAGTTTATTAGTGGCTATGTCACTAATAAGCTGTAATTCAGGCGAATCATTACAAACGTATTTTGTAGATAATCAGGAAAAAGCCGATTTTGTTACGGCCGATATTCCAACGTCTATTGTAGCATTAGATGAAGCGGCCTTAACGGATGAGCAAAAGGAGGCTTATAAATCTGTTCAGCGTTTAAACTTTTTAGGTTTTAAGGCAAGCGAAACCAATATGACCACTTATAACGCCGAATTAGCAAAAGTTAAAGCCATTTTAAGTAATGTAAAATATACAGAACTCATGGAGTTTAGAGATAGCGGTATGACCTTCGTTATTTCCTATTTGGGAGATGATGACAGTGCGGAAGAAGTTATTGTCTTTGGAAGCTCTAAAGAAATGGGCTTTGGTGTGGTTAGAATTTTAGGTGATAATATGCGTCCCGAACAAATTGGAGCATTGGCTAGTGCCGTTCAAAACACTAATTTTGAAGATTCTGAACAATTAAAAGATATTGTCAATTTCTTTAAATAATTTTCAGACAAATAATTATAAAAAAAGCGATCTGTTGTAGATCGCTTTTTTGCTTTAAGTGGTTTGGTCATCATTTTTCTTATGATGCTTTGAGACTGTTACAATAATATTGATTAAAATAGCCAAAAATAATGCCATGAAAATCCCACTTATCATATAGTTCTCCAATAAGCCGCAAATCCCAGCTACTGAAAAACTGACACCTACAATTCCGCAAAGGATTAGAGATTGTTTATCTGTTAACATTTTAAATTCCTGTATAGTTACTAGGTGTAATAGCTTTTAACTCCTTTTTAATCCCATCCGAAACCTCTAATGTATCAATGAAATTTGAAATGGATTGTTGATTAATTTTTTCATTGGTACGTGTTAATCCTTTTAAAGCTTCATACGGATTTGGATACGATTCGCGACGTAAAATGGTTTGAATAGCTTCTGCAACCACAGCCCAATTGTTTTCTAAATCTTCGGCAAACTTACTTTCGTTTAAAAGCAGTTTATTTAAACCTTTTAAAATAGACATAAACCCAATAATAGTATGTCCAAAAGGAACACCTACATTACGTAAAACCGTACTATCTGTTAAATCGCGTTGTAATCTGGAAATTGGCAATTTGGCTGATAAATGCTCGAAAATAGCATTGGCTATTCCTAAATTCCCTTCGCTATTTTCAAAATCAATAGGGTTTACTTTATGAGGCATGGCAGAACTTCCTACTTCGCCAGCTTTAATGCGCTGTTTAAAATAATCCATGGACACATAGGTCCAGATATCTCGATCTAAATCAATTAATATGGTATTAATACGTTTTAAAGTATCAAATAAAGCTGCCATATGATCGTAATGTTCAATTTGTGTGGTAGGAAACGAGTGGTGTAACCCTAATTTTTCCTGTACAAATTGACTGCCAAAAGCTTTCCAATCTATTTCTGGATAGGCAACATGATGTGCATTAAAGTTTCCAGTGGCACCACCAAATTTTGCCGCACTAGGAATATCGTTTAATAAATCAAATTGAGCTTCCAAACGTGTAACAAATACGTGAATTTCCTTTCCTAAACGTGTAGGAGAAGCAGGTTGTCCATGAGTTCTAGCCAACATAGGAACGGATTTCCAATCTTCCGCCAATGTTTTTAATTTGTTTAAAACTTCAAAATATTCAGGAACATATACATCATTCATAGCATCTTTAATACTCAAAGGAATAGATGTATTATTAATATCTTGAGACGTTAATCCGAAATGAATAAACTCTTTATATTCTGAAATTTGTAAGCTGTCAAATTTTTCTTTAATAAAGTATTCAACCGCTTTCACATCGTGATTGGTTACTTTTTCAATATCCTTAATGGCAGATGCATCAATAGCGGTGAAATTTTTATAAATAGCGCGTAAATCGTCAAATAGTGCCGTGTTAAAATCGGCTAATTGTGGCAGCGGCACTTCGCACAATGCAATAAAATATTCAATTTCTACTTGTACGCGGTATTTTATTAACGCTTCTTCAGAAAAATAAGGGGCTAATTTTTCAACTTTATTACGGTAACGACCATCAATAGGAGAAATGGCATTTAAGGAAGATATAGACATGATTGTTGTTGTGTTTTAAAAGCTGCAAAGATACGGAAATCCAAAAGAATAGACGGATTATGATATGTGTTTTTTAAGATGATCTTCTTTCCCAAGGTAATGAATGAATTATAAAACCAGCTACTTTTTAAGCTTCTTTAAAATGTGTTTTGCTTGTGCCTTAAAACCCGAGCTCTGCATTTGGAAATCCCGTTCTAATATTATTACGAGTTCCGGGTGAATCCAATCATAATCTGCTCCAAACAGGTATAAGGTGTTCATGGAATACGCTTTAGGCGCAATTTTCTCATCATGAATCATATAATCAAAACAAACGGCAATTATCCGTTCTTGGTAAATGGGATTTAAATGTAATTGGATCTTATTTAGTGTTTTAGCGTAATATGCTTTGGCTAAATACTCGCGAATTTTAGCAATGGGTCTTACTGCTGGGTCTAAATGAACTTTGTGTATGTTTGCTGTAAACGTGTCTAAATGAGGAATCAAGTATTCTAAATTTTCATGACACATAAACTCTAAAACCCAGGCGGCTCTGCAAGAAATTTTATCATCAGCACGAAATAGTACTGCTAGTAACTTCGGAATTAATTTTGGGTTGTTAATTACCAAATTGGCATAATGTAAGCGCTTTTCTCTCGAATGGTTCACATAATTTAATTCAGCGTATAGTTGGTCTGTAGTCACTAGTTTTTCCTATTTTTGATAGATAAAATTACACAAAATGAAAATAGTAAAGAAAATTCTGATTGTTTTGTTAGTTGTTTTTGCTATTGCACAATTTTTTGGACCAGAAAAAAACACCGGTGATATAGCAACTGTTCAACCATTTTTAACGGAAACCAATCCGCCAGAAGATGTAACTGCCATTTTAAAAGAAACCTGTTTTGACTGCCATAGTAACCACACACGATATCCTTGGTATAATACTATAACACCTATAAATTACTGGTTGGCCGAACATGTAAACGATGGAAAAAAACATTTTAATGTGTCGGTTTGGAATGATTATTCGGCAAAAAAGAAAGGTCATAAGTTAGAGGAGTTAATAGAAATGGTAGAAGAAAAGGAAATGCCATTGGACTCTTATTTGTGGACTCATCAGGAAGCCAATTTAACGGATGCGCAAATAGAAAGTGTTATTAATTGGGCTAAAAATATGCGTGTCATTTATAGTTTAGTGCCAAGACCCGAATAGGTTTTTATTTGTTATATGACTAAAAAACTACTTATAATTGGTTGTGTTTGGCCTGAACCAAAAAGTTCAGCTGCTGGAACCCGGATGATGCAACTTATATCGCTTTTTCAATCCGAAAACTATAAAATTACCTTTGCAACAACCACATCTAAAACAGATAATGCTTTCGCTTTATCCACACTTGGCATTCCGGAAGTTGCAATCCAATTAAACGATTCGAGTTTTGATAATTTTATAAAATCGGAAAATCCCGATGTGGTATTGTTCGATCGGTTTTTAACTGAAGAACAGTTTGGATGGCGTGTAGCTGAAAATTGCCCAAATGCTTTCCGATTATTAGACACCGAAGATTTACATGGCTTAAGAAAAGCACGCGAGTTAGCTTTAAAAGCAGGTGATACCAATTATAGAAAACACCTTGTAAATGACACCTCCAAACGGGAAATTGCCAGTATGTATAGATGCGATTTAAGCCTTATTATTTCCGAAGCGGAAATGGAATTACTTGAGAAATACTTCAAGGTAGATACAAATTTAATTCATTATTTACCGTTTTTATTAGAGACTATCTCTAAAGAAGCCTCTGAAATGTTGCCCGATTTTCATGCCAGAGCTAATTTCATAACCATTGGAAACTTCTTTCATAAACCCAATTACCAATCGGTTTTATATTTAAAAGAAGTGATTTGGCCAGGAATCCGTAAGCAATTACCACAAGCGGAACTGCATATTTTTGGCGCATATGCAAATCAGAAGGTCACACAATTACACAAAAAACAAGATGGTTTTTTAGTTAAAGGTTTTGCTAATCAGGTTTCAGAAGTCATGCAAGCGTCACGAGTTTGTTTGGCGCCATTGCAGTTTGGTGCCGGATTGAAAGGTAAATTAATTGATGCCATGAAAAACGGAACGCCAGCAATTATGAGTTCGATTGCTGCAGAAGGTATGTGCGGGACATTAGATTCCAATGGATTTATTGCTGATAATCCAATCGAATTTATCAACAAAGCCGTGGCACTTTATACCACGGAAACGACCTGGAAAACCAAACAACAAAACGGATTTCAAATTATAAATAACCGATTTGATAAAACCCAATTTCAATCTTCTTTTATAAAAACTATCAATAGTATAACAGCCAATTTGTTAAATCACAGAGAACATAATTTTACTGGGCAGATGCTGCAACATCAGTCACTTCAAAGCACCAAATTTATGAGTAAGTGGATAGAATTAAAAAATAAATAAGCACTTCAGAATATTCACTAATATTGATGCGCTTTTTCATAGCTTTGCGCCTTTAAATTTAAAGCCATGATTTCAGTAGATAATTTAGCAGTAGAGTTTAGCGGTCACACCTTATTTAGCGATGTGTCCTTTACCATAAATGAACATGATAAAATTGCCCTTATGGGTAAAAATGGTGCTGGAAAATCAACCATGATGAAAATTGTGGCAGGTGTTCAAAAAGGAACTCGTGGTAAAGTACGGTTTCCTAAAGATGCTGTTATTGCTTACTTACCACAGCATTTATTGACTGAAGATAATTGTACCGTTTTTGAGGAAGCCTCCAAAGCCTTCGCTCATGTTTTCCAAATGCGAGACGAAATGGATGCTTTGAATAAAGCCTTGGAAACCCGTACGGATTATGAGTCCGATGATTATATGAACATCATTACCCAGGTGTCCGATTTAGGGGAAAAATACTACGCTTTAGAAGATGTTAATTATGATGCGGAAGTGGAAAAAGCTTTGATAGGTTTAGGTTTTAAACGTTCAGATTTTACCAGGCAAACCAGTGAATTTAGTGGTGGTTATCGTATGCGAATTGAACTAGCCAAAATGCTACTTCAAAAGCCGGACTTAATTCTATTAGATGAGCCAACCAACCATATTGATATTGAATCTGTTATTTGGTTAGAAGATTTCTTGCTAAATAAAGCCAATGCGGTCATGGTTATTTCCCATGATAAGGCATTTATTGATAATATTACCAATCGTACGATTGAGGTGACTATGGGTCGTATTTACGATTATAAAGCCAACTATACACATTATTTACAACTGCGAGAAGATCGTCGTTTACATCAAATTAAAGCATATAAAGAACAACAGCGGTTTATTGCCGATAACATGGCATTTATTGAAAGATTTAAAGGCACGTTCTCTAAAACAAATCAGGTAAATTCTCGTGAGCGTATGTTAGAGAAACTGGAGATTATTGAAGTAGATGATATTGATACCTCCGCTTTAAAATTACGATTTCCGCCAGCACAACGATCTGGTGATTATCCTGTGACAGTCAAGGATTTATCGAAATCCTATGGAGATCATGTGGTATTTAAAAATGCCAACATGTCTATTTCTAGAGGTGAAAAAGTGTCCTTTGTTGGTAGAAATGGTGAAGGAAAATCAACCATGATAAAAGCCATTATGGGTGAAATTCCTGTAGATGGCACCTGCCAATTAGGTCATAATGTAAAAGTGGGATATTTTGCTCAAAACCAAGCATCCCTGTTAGATGAGAATTTATCTATTTTTCAAACCGTTGATGAAGTGGCGCAAGGCGATGTTCGCACCCAAATAAAAAATATTTTGGGCGGTTTCATGTTTAAAGGTGATGACATTGATAAAAAAGTGAGTGTGCTATCTGGAGGTGAAAAAACACGTTTAGCTATGGTGAAATTACTTTTAGAACCAGTTAACTTGCTCATTTTAGATGAGCCAACAAATCACTTGGATTTAAAAAGTAAAGACGTTTTAAAGGAGGCGCTTTTAGATTTTGATGGTACCCTTATTTTGGTGTCTCACGATCGTGATTTCCTTCAAGGTTTATCACAAAAAGTCTTCGAATTTAAAAACCAACGCGTCATTGAACATTTTGAAACGATTGATGATTTCTTAATCCGTAATCGTATGGAAAACTTAAAACAAATCGATTTAAAGAAATAATTTGTTCGTATTCATACTGGAAAAATTTGGATAAATTTTTCGTTTATCATCACTTCAAATAGGAATTTGAAAGCTAATTAATTATCTTTCAATCAGTTATTAATCCTATGTAATCCAGTTCATGAAAAACACATGCTTCAAAAAAATGGTTTTACTGCTCGTTTTAGCTGTATGCGCCATTCCCGTTCATTCTCAAGTTACATCCAAACAAATTGACTCTGTTGTTATTTATGCCATGTCTCAATTCAACGTTGCTGGTTGTGCCGTGGCTGTGGTAAAAGATGGAAAAATAATTCATGAAAGCGGTTACGGTGTCAAATCTATAGATACTAGAGAACCCGTTAATCCAAATACTAACTTTGCCATTGCCTCTAACAGTAAAGCCTTTACTACAGCAGCTTTAGCCATGTTGGTGGAAGATGGGAAACTGAACTGGGACGATAAAGTAAAAACCCATATTCCAGAATTCACCATGTATAATCAATATGTGGAGGAAAATTTTAACATTATCGATCTAGTAACACACCGAAGTGGTTTGGGTTTAGGTGTAGGCGATTTAATGTTTTTTCCGCAAGGTTCTAATTTCACTATAGATGATTTATTAGCCAGTTTTCAGCATTTTAAACCAGAATCGGCATTCCGCACCAAATGGGATTATGATAATCTATTGTATATCGTTGCTGGTGAGTTGATAGCTAGGAAAAGTGGTATGACTTGGGAAGCCTTTATAGATTCCCGGATTTTTAAACCATTAGCCATGGAGAATTCCTATGCTTCTTTATCCGAGATTTCAGATACAAGTAATTTATCCGCTTCACATTCCACGGAAACGGGAACCATGCGCATTATCACAACTTTTGAAAAGATGATAAATGGTGCAGCAGGCGGTATTTTCTCAAATGTCAATGATATGTCAGCTTGGATGCTCTTACAATTACATGAGGGAACGTATGGCGATGGATTGAAAAAGCAATTGTTTTCCAAAGACAATCATTACGAAATGTGGAAAATCCATACCGTTATGGATGCAAATAGCAATCCGCGATACAACAGTCATTTTGCCGGATACGGTTTAGGTTGGTTTCTTACTGACGTAAAAGGGAATATGCAGGTAGAGCATACAGGTGGTTTGCCTGGTATGTTGTCTAAAGTAGTAATGATTCCTGATTTGGATTTAGGAATTGTTGTGCTAACTAATACGAGTAATGATGGTGGTGGCTTATTTTCAGCCATTACCCAAACCATTATAGATATGTACTTGGACATGGATGATTTTCAGTGGATTGACAAATATGCAGCTTATATGAAATCCAATCAAAGTGGCGCAGATGCGGTTGTTGAAAAAGTGTGGGATTCTGTTGCTAAAAATGACCAATCTAAAATAAAAACCAAAAATTATATTGGTATGTATGAAGATGTTTGGTTTGGAAAAATGGAAGTGTTTGTGAAGGATAATCAGTTATGGCTTAAAAGCCATCGTTCGCCATTATTAAATGGGCCATTACAGTTTTATAAAGATGAAACCTTCGCCATTAAATGGGAATACCAAGATATGAATGCCGATGCCTTTGCCATGTTCACGCTAGACGAAAACGGAGTAGCAAATGGATTTACTATGAAAGGGATTTCGCCTAATATCGATTTTAGTTTTGATTTTCAAGATTTATATTTAAAACGGCTTGATTAATGGTTTCAGCTATACGAAAAATAAGAAAGCGACTGCTTGAACAAAACCGATTTAAACGTTATGTTTTCTATGCCATAGGTGAAATATTTCTGGTGGTTATTGGCATATTGTTAGCCTTACAAATCAATACATGGAGTAAAGAAAATCATAATCTTAAATTAGAAAAGGCGCTATTAGAAGATTTTAAATCAGATTTCATCATTCAGAAAGAATTGATTAACGAGCAGATAGATTATGAGATAGGTATAATGGCTAAAATAGATTCCGCACTTCAATTTATGAATCCTAATTATAACAAGGCAACTTTGCCGAGAAAACTTCATGAATTAACAGCGCGTCGCACATTTAAAGCCAATCGCGCTACATTTAATAATATGATAGCGAGTGGCAGTGTTAATTTAATTTCCAATGCGAGTGTACAAAATACGATTGTCCGTTATTTTCAACGTTTGGATTATGTGGAATCCGTAGTGAACAATAATAATTTGTACATGGTAGATTCTAATTTTGGAAAGTTTGCATCAAATAATGCCATGGGTTTTCAAATAGACAAATCTGGTAAATTGGTTGATACTATTAATTTCACCAACGAACAACGCTATTTACTGGATATGCAATTACGGTATAGAAATGGCGCGTCAAAAAGCATTAAGTTAGTAAGTGAGGTTCTTTTAGATTTAACTGAAGAACTTATAGTTATAATTGATTCAGAAATAAATAAATAACAAACATATTTTTAAATTTCAAAAATGTAAAGTATATTTGTCATATAGGAAAATCTATTTGTCTAAATACTAAACATACTTGTCATGAAATTAAAAGAAATTGAAACATGTGAACGCACCAAACTGGAGCTATTCTTAAATAAAGTAAGACTACCTCATTCATTTAAAAAGTTAGGCTTTATTATACTCATTTTGAGTTTTATTGGGGTTACAGGATTTAAATTTATAGATGACCTACCCACCTGGTCGATTCAAACTCTAAAACATGCCATGCTTTTGGGTTTACTTATAATGTCCTTATCTAAAGAAAAAATTGAAGATGAGCTGATTGAAACCTTAAGATCAAAATCCTATTCTTTAGCTTTTATTATTGGCGTAGGTTATACCATGTTACAGCCTTTGGCTAATTTTATTGTTGATTTCTTTTTAGAAGAACAACTTGTTGTAGGCACTACTAGTCATATTCAAGTACTGTTATTTATGTTGCTGATTCAAGTTGGTTTTTTTGAAGTTTTAAAACGCAACCGATAATGGAAAACACGATAAAAGTAGAGCGTGCCATTTTAAATCTAACCCAAGAAGATTTAGCACAAAAAATAGGTGTTTCACGTCAAACAATTAATTCCATTGAAGCTAATAGATATGTGCCGTCTACAGTTTTGGCATTAAAATTATCTGGCATTTTTAAGAAACCAGTGAATGCATTTTTTAAACTATCATCCAATGATTAAGTTTTGTGTGTTAATCTCTGTATTAAATATTAGTTTGATGCTAGTAATTTTTTAAATACTCGCATACCAACAGTAGCTGTTTCTTGAATTAGTGTAATGTCTTTTTGATTCACCACAGATGGCTTCGGGTCTATAAAATAAGTAGGCGTATTCTCTGGAACATGATGCATTAAACTAGCAGCAGGATATACTTGCATACTCGTGCCAATAATTAGTAATATATCTGCTGTTTCGCAAACGTCCATAGCTTTTTCTATCATAGGAACCGCTTCACCGAACCATACAATATGTGGTCGCATTTGGTAGCCATTTTGGCACATATCACCAAAATGGATGTCGGTTTTCCAGTCTACAATGGAATCGTCTTTAAAGGTGCTTCTAGCTTTTAATAGTTCGCCATGTAAATGAATCACGTTACTACTGCCAGCTCGTTCGTGTAAATCATCCACATTTTGTGTTATAATGGTAACCTTATAATCGGTTTCTAAATCCGCCAAATCCACATGTGCTTGATTCGGCTTGACTTCCAAAAGTTGTTTCCGCCGTTTGTTATAAAAATCTAAAACCAATTCCGGATTTACTCGAAAACCTTGTGGTGAAGCCACTTCCATAACATCATGACCTTCCCATAAACCGTCGGCATCACGAAATGTTTTAATCCCACTTTCGGCACTAATGCCTGCGCCTGTAAGGACAACAATATGTTTCGTTTTTTTAGATAGCATTAAGATTTGAATGGATTGAGCAAACTTGTGTAAGCCTATTGTTGTTAATTTGGTTTAAACAATTATAAATATAAAATAAAAAATATTATGAAAAAATTATTTATGTCAATGGTATTAATATTACCAATGTTAATTATGACTAACTGTAGTAGTGATGATGATGCTGGTGTATTCATTCCACCAGCTGAAACGTCAACTACATACCAATTAGGTTCTGTAGCTGACCCTTCCATATCTGGAACAGCAAAATTTATTAAAAATGCTGATAACTCAACTACTGTAGAGTTACAACTTACAGGAACACCTGCTGGAGGTATGCACCCGGCACATATTCATTTTAATACAGCGGCTGAAGGTGGCGATATAGCCATTACTTTAGGAACAGTTGATGGTGATACTGGGTTTAGTTCTGCTACATTTTCTGGTTTAGAAAATGGAACAGCTGTGACTTATGACGATTTACTGGATTTTGATGGGTATATTAATGTTCATTTAAGTGCGACCGAATTAGGAACTTTAGTGGCCCAAGGTGATATAGGTCAAAATGAATTAACTGGAGAAACAAAATCATACCTTTTAGGAGAATTTGAAGGAACAGGGATTAGTGGGTCAGCAACTTTTTCTGAACGTGTAAACGGCGAGGCGCTTGCTGTTATTGATTTAGACGGTACGCCTGCTGGTGGTATGCACCCAGCACATATTCACATGAATACTGCTGCAGAAACAGGAGTGGTAGCTTACACTTTTACTCCTGTAGATGGTGACACAGGAATGAGTGTTGGTAATTTAGCAGTGTTGGATTATGGAGATAATGACGAAACCAATGATGAGCCTATTACTTATGATATGCTTTTAGAATATGATGGCTATATCAACGTGCATTTAAGTGGGGCTGATTTAACTATCGTTTCTCAAGGCGATATTGGTCAAAATGAACTAACAGGAGAATCTATAACTTATAATTTAAATGAAGTAGATGTTCCAAGTATTAGTGGTACGGTAACTTTTTCAGAGCGTATAAATGGTGAGGCTTTAGCTGTAATATCATTAATGAATACACCTCTAGGAGGGATGCATCCAGCACATATTCACATGGGTAGTGTAGTAACAGCACCTGGCGATATAGCTTATACTTTCAATTCAATTGATGGCAATACGGGAATGAGTGTTAGCAATGTATCCGTATTGGATTTCGGTGATAATGATGAAAGTAATGATGAACCTATAACGTATAATATGCTTTTAGAATATGATGGCTATGTGAACGTTCATCTGAGTGATGTAGATTTGGGAACTTTGGTTGCTCAAGGAAATATTGGAAGTAACAATTAATAAAATAGTATTATAAATCTTTTGAAAGCCTAGCGGAAACGCTAGGTTTTTTTGTTAAAAGCTGATAATTCAATCTGTACTCAAGAGACTTTTCAATGATTAAAAGCAATACATCATTTTTTATAATAACTAACGTTACAAGATAATAGTCATCAACAAATTGGGATTTACAGTTTAAATTGTAAATTTAGGCAGTCTAAAGAAAAAGTAAAAATGAAAAATATTTTAGTAGTTATCATTAGCATATGTTCAACACTCACATTTACCAATTGTGCAAGTGATGATAATATTACCGAATTAGAATCTAAACTAATCTCAACCACATACACGTTAAATCCCGTTTCAGATCCAGCCGTAATTGGCGATGCCCGGATGATAAAAAACGAGGACGCTTCTATAACCATAGAAATTAAACTGTCTGGTACATTGCCAGGAGAAACATACCCAACAAACTTACGGGTTAATACGGCAGCCGAAGGCGGAACAGTAGCTATAAGTTTAGAAAGTTTGAACGGTACAACAGGAAGAAGTACAACTAGGTTTACAACTTTGGATGATGGAACAGAAATTACCTACGAAGATTTATTAGAGTTTGATGGGTTTATTGATGTTCTATTAAATAATAATTCACCAGCCATTGTTTTAGCCCAAGGTGATATTGGCCAGAATGAACTAACAGGTGTATCAAAAACCTATACATTAGGTACACGTGATATTCCTGAAATTAGCGGGAATGCCAAGTTTTCTGAACGAAAAAATGGGGAAGCGCTAGCACGTATTGAATTAACCAATGCCATTCCAGGAACCGAGCATCCTGCACATATTCATTTCAATACTGCGCTTGAAGGAGGCGCTATTGCTTTTACATTTAATAACATTAATGGTGATACAGGTTTAAGTAGAACCAATGTGTCTGCTTTGGATGATGGAACACCATTTTTATATGAAGACTTAATCGCGTTTGATGGGTATGTGAATGCACATTTAAGTGCAAGCGATGATACAGTTATTGCCCAAGGCGATATTGGCATAAACGGATTAACAGGTGAATCCGTAGTGTATGCTTTAAACGAAGTAGATGTACCAGAAGTTCAAGGAACAGCCACCTTTTACAAACGTGAAAGTGGCGAAGCATTAGCGGTTTTAGAAATTGAAAACACCATAGCTGGCGATGTACATCCAGCACATATTCATGCGAATGATATAAATACTACGGGTGCTGTTGTATTGACTTT
This sequence comes from Bizionia sp., assembly GCF_048259285.1. Classification (NCBI taxonomy): domain Bacteria; kingdom Pseudomonadati; phylum Bacteroidota; class Flavobacteriia; order Flavobacteriales; family Flavobacteriaceae; genus Bizionia; species Bizionia sp. The sequence continues at coordinate 21,844 of NZ_JBLXHU010000026.1, forward strand.
TAATCCGGTTGATGGTGCTACAGGTAGAAGTGAAACTAATATTATTCAGTTAGATGATGCCACGCCCTTTGGATATGACGATGTACTTCAAATTAATGGCTATATTAACGTACATGAAAGTACAGTTAATTTAGGAACCATTATTGCGCAAGGCAATATTGGTGTGAATGTGGATAATTAATTAGTACCATTTTAAACTATAAAAACCTGATATAACGTCGGGTTTTTCTTTTTTTTTTATACCGAGCATGATTGATTTACAATTACTAAACCATTTAGAAGGCTTTTTAACCGAAAGCAGACGCGAGAAATTTAATCGTGTATTATCACAACGTACCAAACACTTTACGGTTGCTACAGAAGATGTGTACCAATTGCATAACACAAGTGCCGTAATTAGAAGTTGTGATGTGTTTGGTATACAAGAAGTTCACATTGTAGAAGAAGTAAATAGCAAGCGCATAGATAGGGAAATTGCCATGGGCGCGCAAAAATGGGTGGATTTAAAACGCCATCACCATGTAAAAGATGCCATTAAAGCCTTAAAACAAGAAGGTTATCAAATTATAGCAACCACACCACATACCAACGATTGTTTGTTGCATGAGTTTGATGTGGCTAAAAAATCCTGTTTCTTCTTCGGAAGGGAAACAGAAGGCTTATCGCAGGAGGTTTTAGATGCTGCAGATGGTTATTTAAAAATACCGATGGCGGGATTTACAGAGAGTTTGAATATTTCTGTATCGGCAGCCATTATTTTACAACATGTTACCACCAAATTAAAACAAACGGATATTCCTTGGCAGCTTACCGAAAATGAAAAGTTAGAAAAACGTCTAGATTGGATCAAGAAAACGATTAAAAGTTATGATGAAATCGTGGAGCGGTATTATGAGGAGAGTGGTTTAAGTTAAGAGTTTAAATAAATGTTTTTTGTATTATTCTTTTCGCTGAATTCAGCTTTTTTATAAAATTAATAATTAAAATAAAAAAAATAGAAATCCTATTTACAAAAGTAAGTCAAGTGCAAAAGGTTGGTTTAGGTTGAATTCTGAATAAAATTTCATAAAATACCAAATCGGAAACATGGCAGGTAGGAGTAGGGAAAAAAATAGTCCAAAATTCATGAAAATTGTGTGCTTTCATATGGTTATTATAATGCTATCAAATGCTGAACTATTCCTTATAAAACATTAACGCTTTTTCCGACTCCGACTCAACACCTTATATTCCTCATAGCATTCACTAATAGCATCCAGTATTTGAAGATCGTTAGCGCTATTTATAAAATCGGCCGAATAGTTACATTGACGCACTATTTCATCTAAATCTACACGGTCTACTTGTAGTAAAACCGTTAACATTTCCCGATCAAAACGCGAGGCTAGGAGGTTTCTAATTTCATCATCTTGCTTCATCTGTTTGAGTTTTTTCATCTCATTCGGATTTTTCCCAAACATTTTATAGAGGAAATCGGCAGGATTAAAAATAGCACCCAATGCTTTGGTTATGGCATTGCTACGGTTTCCAGCTTCATAGCCTGTGGATGGTAAACCAGAAATACTGTATCGGTAATTATTATTGATGGGTACATTCTGAATATCCACTTCTAAAATTCCTGTTAGGCGAAAATCATTAATAACGACTTCTTCTAAAGCCAATGCCAATTCGTTTAACTGAATAGTAGATGTTCCAAACTTAATCCAGTCATTAGTAACACGAACTTTTATAGATTTAAAACCTAAATAGGAGAGGTGCAGCGTATCATTTGCTTGGGCACGTAAGGTAAATTCTCCTTCGGCATTGGTTGTAGTACCAATTACCTGTGTTAAATTTACAATATTAACACTTTCCAAAGGTTCCCCTTGTGATGCGTTTATAATAACGCCCTTTACATAGGTTTGGTCCTGTGAGAAACCAATAGAAAAGGTAAACAATGCAATAAGTAGGAATAGGTAGTGCTTCATGCTGGCTAAATTAAACAATAAAAGTACTAAACAAAAAAATAGATTTCTCATTTAGTACTTTATTTGACTTATTATTAACAGTTGTGTTTAGCGTCTAGAGCGTCTTGGTCTTTCAGAACCGGAATCGTTACTAGTTTCTGTACGTCTTGGTTTAGAGTCGCTATCACTTCTGCGGCTACGTCTGTTTCCAGAATCGCCACCACGATCACTACGTCCACCACTTGAACGACGTTCACCTCTTGGCTTATCATCACGTCGTTTTCCTCCAAAACCACTTCCGCCACTTCTGCGTTTGTTTCGGCTAGTACCACGACCTTTATCTTCGCTTACTTCTACATTTACAAAACGACCTTCGTGTTTGAAATCCGTAAAGAATGCCAATACTTTTTCTTGTAAACCTTTTTCGGTTGTAAAAAATGAGAAACTTTCTTTAACATCCACTTTAAAAACGTCATCACGACCTAATTCTAAAACTTCTTTAAGGAAATCTTTTAGCTTCATCCAATCGTAACCATCTTTACGACCAACGTTTATAAAGTAACGTGTATCATTGGCATTACTGGTATAACCACGTCCACCACCATCATCAGAACGATCACTTCCACGAGATTCTGTTACGTTTTGAATACGTGATTTTGAATAGTAATTAAAGAAACGCGTAAATTCTACAGAGAAAAATTTCTTAATTAATTCATCTTTAGATGTGTCAGCAAATAGTTCGTTGATACTTTCTAAATACTTATTAATTTCAGGGTTTATTTCTGTATTGTGAATTTTATTGGCAAGCGACATTAATTGAACTTCACAAATTTCTATGCCATCAGGAATTTCTTTTTTAATGAAGTCTTTCTTAATGATGCGTTCAATACTTTTAATTTTACGAACCTCGCTTTTTGAAACAATAACCATAGAGATTCCTGTTTTTCCAGCACGACCAGTTCTACCAGATCGGTGTGTGTATACTTCCGGTTCATCCGGTAACTGGTAGTTTATTACGTGTGTAATATCGTCTACATCAATCCCACGAGCAGCAACATCTGTTGCTACTAGCATTTGAATTTGCTGGTTTCTGAAAGATTTCATTACCAAATCACGTTGATTCTGACTTAAATCGCCATGTAATGCGCCAGCACTGTAGCCGTCTTCAATTAATTGTTCAGCTACTTTTTGTGTATCGCGTTTTGTTCTACAGAAAATAACAGAAAAGATATCTGGATTTGCATCGGATAAACGTTTTAAAGCTGCATAACGATCACGTGCATTAACTAAATAATACTCATGCGTTACTTGACTCGTACTTTCATTTTTGTTTCCTACTGTAATCTCAATAGGGTTTGCCATAAATTTCTTGGCAATATTGGAAACCTCTTTAGGCATGGTAGCCGAGAATAACCAGGTGTTTTTGTCTTCAGGTGTATGCGATAAGATATCAGTAATATCCTCTTTAAAACCCATGTTTAGCATTTCATCAGCTTCATCTAAAACGGCGTATTCAATTTTAGAAATATCTACTAATCTACGCTTAATCATATCTTTCATACGACCAGGTGTCGCCACAATAATTTGTGCACCTCTTTTTACCTCGCGTGCTTGATCTGTAATACTAGACCCACCGTAAATTGCTACAACGTTTAAACCTTTACAGTGTTTACCGTAAGCTTTCATTTCGTTGGCAATTTGCAAACACAATTCACGTGTTGGCGAAAGGATTAAACCTTGTGTTGTGCGACTATCCATCTGGATTTTCTGCAACATTGGAAAACCAAATGCAGCTGTTTTTCCCGTTCCAGTTTGCGCTAAGGCAACTAAATCGGTGTCTTTTTCTAATAAAATGGGAATTGCTTGGGATTGAACATCACTAGGGGTTTCAAAACCCATGTCAGTAATAGCTTGTAATAGGTCGTCATTAAGACCTAAATCTTGGAATGTATTCATTCGTGTTTAATAAGTAATCGATTATGTTTTGTAGTGTTACAAAAGAAGAGAATCGACATACTTAACCTAAACTTCTAGTAACACACCCTCACCCTGAGGAATTAATTTGATAGAACGTCAGGTTCCGCCAAATTTCGTGCAAAGGTACACTTTATTTTTAATTTAATTATTAGGAATGTAGAAATGTTAAAAATTAAAGTTACAATGGCGTTCAGGTAACGCTACTTATTCGGTTTATTGATGTTTTTAGTTTTTAGGAACTCTTTTTATAATTAATCGAATTTGTCCCATATGATTCGCTTGATGTTCCATAACATGATACCACGCCCAATGGTTGTTCATACTAGAATTTTTTACTTTTGAATTAAACCAGGTATCATCTTTGGTTTTTAATAATTTCAAGGTTTCTTTTCTAACTGCATCCCAAATATCTAAATAGTAACTAATAGGTTTATTTACAAGTTCGCTTCTAGCTGGTTTGCCTAACTCTAAAGGCATTAGCCAGGTTTCGTTTTCGTCTTTGTTCAAACTTCTGTTTTCAAACGTATATAATTGGTAATATTTTTCGGTGGCTGCCAAATGTAAAATCATGGCACCAATGCGGTTCGCATCATCATCTAATAAAAAATCGACTTCATTTTGATTCAGGTTTACAACACTAGCAGTAAGGCGTGCTTTTAAATCTTCCAGCATGGATACCATATTTCCTATCTGCGTTGAATAGCCTTTAGGAGCTTCAATTGTATTTTGAGCGTGTAAAGTACTGCTAAAACAAACTGCGAGGAATACGAGATACAATGTGCGTTTTTTCATGTGTGATTTTAGCTATTTACTGTTTAGTTAAACTTATTTTTTATAGCAGATTCTACGCGAATAAATAGCACAACAACAAGTATAACCATGAAGCTAATACCAATTAATGTGGCTATTTTTTCATTGGGTTGCACAATAAAACCAAGCAACCCGGTTAAAGCTAACACAACTCCTAATTTCATCATTTCTATAGCGGAATAAATTTGTGCAAAATCCCATCGCTCTTGATTTTTCATGGAGCTTACCGTACGATAACCATACAGACCATTTATTTTTTTAGGCGGAAACTTCATCATGATGAATCCAACAATTAAAAAAATTAATCCTGTAGATACAGGTATGATGAATATCGGGTTGCTAGTTGGTAGATCCATTTTATGCTGTTTTTCCACTTTCAATTTAGAGAATTAATTTCTAATTCAAATGATAGGTTGTGTATTTAATATCAAGACAATCAATTTATCGATTTAAATTTTTAAACTTTTTTCACCATTAAAATCCCCCAAGTTGCTAATACAAAAGGAGCAGTAAGGGTAATTAAGCCTGTCATGGCCATACCTATATTTAGTAATGTGGATAGAATAATAGCACTGGTAATCCATAAAAAATCCTTCCATCCGGTTCCTACAAGTGCTATAGCGCATAGTATGGCGTTGTAACCCATGAGTCCCGCGTTAATTGTAGATGTAGATTCTGAAACAAGCCATCCAACAATGGGCCCTAAAACTGCTGCGTAGGCCGCATATACGGCCATTAATTTATTATTCAGTAAAATTCCGATAAAGAAAAATAATCCTGTTATACTATTTTCTTGAAACATGACTTGACCGAAACTATTACCAGAGGATATTAGAAAATTAAGACTACTTTCAATTTGCTCTAATGGCGCCAATAGTGGAAAATTAAAAATAACTATCAGGAAATATATGGTTAGCCATGTAGCCATGACAAAAGGAGCAGTAAAAGGCAGGATAATTTTTTGTAAATATGCCATGATTACCGTTGATAAAATGGCACCTAAAAAGAGTGCGAAAACGGTTACGACAGAAACCTCAAAAAAACAAAACACGGCTATACCTGTTAATGTTCCATTAAAACCATATAGGCCGTTTTTAATGGCCTCTTTTGGATACTTCAAAACATGAGCCGAAACGGTGCTTATTATTGTGCCGAATAGAGCTGCTAATCCTAATAGCCAGGAGTTGTAGAAAATTCCTATTAAAAATAATAGACCAGAATATATATTATTTTGAAACATGACTTGTCCTATTCCCCGCAAAATGGTTTGTATAAAGGTCATTAAAATTTGAAATTAAAATTAATTATATGGGTTCCATCCGTGTAAACAATATACTGGTAACTGAAATCTTATTTGGAGGTTAAATCTATTTTTTCATAGATTTTCCCATCACGATTTATAGTTGTTTTACTTTTCTTATCTGCAATAAAAGCTAGAACTTGATTTTTAATATCGGGGTTGATTTCTTTCTTTGGAATCGTTTTTTGATTGAATTCATTTAAATCGGTTAATATGCCATTTTCCAGTTTGAATGCTAATTGTGATACAGCAACAATCATTTCCGCATAATAATTATGAAAAATTTTAATTTCGTTGATGCCATCATGGAGTTTGGCGGTTTCTAATAATTCATATTGAAATGCATTCTGTGCGTCAGGATTTTTATAGCCTATTTTAATAATTTCCGATTGTGGAAATTCAATACGCATAGAAACTTCTGAAATAGCAGAAGTGAATTTTGGGAATTCTTGATACTTTCCGTCAATTTCAATTAGTAGTTGTTCTGCATTTTGCTCATAAGGTTGCTTGTAGTAAAACGTGATATAATTTTTATTTTCAGGGTTATGTAACCCGTAAAAATGGAATTTTTTAGTTAATTCAGGATTGGGAAAAAGTGTAATTTGATTTGAATTTGATAGGGTATAGGTGCCATATATTTTTAAATCCACATTCCCGAAAGAGGCAAAGTAGAAAAATGTTTGATCTTCCAACAAATACATGCCAGCAGCCATCTCAAAACTTGAAAGCTCATAAAACCCTTCAGCTGATTTATAATTGCTTTGGGAATAAATAGAACTTGTAACCATCAGAAGAATTAGAAATTTATAAGTTGTCATAAGTCATTTTTATTTTTTAGACTGGATGTCTATTTTAGCTGTTTTTAAACCATTGCCTGTTACTGCTAAAGTCATATTACCAATTTTATCTGTAGATTGAACGGTAACAACCAATTTTCCGCTGAACAATTTCATGGTTGGAATATGAAACATTTCTAAAGAGGTGGCATCACCATTACAAACAGCACGAAAGCTGCCAGTTCCTGATACTTTAAAATTTAATTGATTGGTAGCTGTTGGACATTCTATCCCATTTTTATCGACGACGGAAACCGTAACATAAGCTAAATCATTACCGTTTGCTTGTAATTCCGTTCTATCCGTTTCTAATTTTAGGGCATAGGGTTCGCCTGAAGTTTGAATTCGTTTTTCAGCTAAAGGATTACCAGCATCATCCAAAGCAATAACTTTCAATTCACCGGGTTCATAAATAACATCCATCCACATAAGTCGGTAGCGTGTTAAGGCGGTAGAATCATTTTTTGTTTGAACCCCTAAACTCTTTCCGTTTAAAAATAATTCGGCAGCATTATAATTGGTATAAACGAAAACTGGAATGGTATCACCTTCTTGACCTTCCCAGTTCCAATGTGGTAAAATGTGTAAGGTTTCATCGTTGGTATTCCAGCGGCTTCGATAATGGTAATAACGGTCTTTTGGTAAACCCGCTAAATCAATCATCCCAAAATAGGAACTTCGTGAGGGCCATTCTTTATAGTAAGGCGTTGGTTCGCCTAAATAGTCGAAACCTGTCCATACAAACTCGCCAATAACCCAATCATGTGTGTCTTGTAAAACAGCATCCACATCTGGTGTGTTGGACCAGCTACAATATTCTAAATCGTATGACGAACTTTGAAAGTCATCATATAGTTTCATTTGAGCTTCTTTAACCGGAAATTTATAAATCCCGCGAGAACTGACGGTTGATGCTGTTTCCGAACCTAAAATGAGACCTTGGGGAAATTTCTCATAGGCTGCTTCGTATAAATACGTTCGGTAATTTAATCCTGGAATATCCAAAAGTGCTCCAAAACCAGACGCCATAGTAGCAGTAACCTGATCCATGCCAACGGTTACCGGTCGTGTGGGATCTTCTCTGTGAAAAATATCTTGAATCATTTTGGCACGTTTGGCACCTTCCGATCCAAATTGATCTGGGACTTCGTTACCAGCACTCCACATAACTATACATGGATGGTTTCTGGTGGCATGAACCAGATTTACGATATCTTTTTCCACATCGGTTTTAAAAAAGCGATTGTAGCCATTTTCAACCTTGGGTTCTGCCCACTCATCAAAGGATTCGGCTAGAAATAGAAAGCCCATTTCATCGCATAGCTCCAATTGCTCTATGGATGGCATGTTGTGGGAACTACGAATGGCATTAGCTCCCATATCTTTCAAAATGCGTAGTTGTCTTTTTAAAGCGGACTTGTTAACAGCTGTTCCAAGAGGACCTAAATCATGATGTAAACAGACGCCTTTAAATTTCGTGATGTTCCCGTTTAAACTAAAGCCTTTGTGTGCTTCATAATTAATACTGCGAATTCCAAAACGTGTTGAATAGCGGTCTTGAAGTTGATTATCCTTGTAAATTTCTGAAATGGCTGTGTATAAATATGGCGCATCTAATTCCCAGAGTTTGGGGTTTTGAACAGGAATATTTTGTTCGAATTCTTGATTAAATATCTGCGTCGCTTTCTGTGAAGCGACTTCCTGTCCATTGGTGTTTACAATTTTAGTAACGAGCGTTAAATTTTCGCCAGACACTTTAGTTTTAATATTTACTTTAGCAAGATTATCGCTTATAAACGGTGTGGTAACAAAGGTTCCCCATTGATCTACCGAGTTTTTATTTTTAATAATTACTTTAACGTTTCGGTACAATCCTGCGCCAGGATACCACCGTGAGGATAGTGGCAGATTAGATAAATGAACCGCAATGGTGTTTTCTGCGTTTGCGGTAATATATTTTGAAATATCGAAGTAAAAATAATTGTAACCAAAATTCCATTCGCCAACCTTTTTCCCATTAATATAAACTTGGGGTTCGCTCATGGCACCATCAAAAAGGATGATGGCTTTTTTGGTGTCATCAAAACCTGAAGTTAAAAATGTGTTTCGGTACCAAGCTTCGCCAACATAAGGTAATGCACCACTTCTGCCTGTTAATGCTGCAGGTTTATATATGCCATCTTGCGCAATGGTAACTTCTTGAATGTCTATATTTTTATCAAATGGTCCTTTAATGGCCCAATCATGCGGGACGGTTACTGTTTCCCATTTAGAATCGTTAAATTGTTTTTGAAAGGCTTGATCGTTGGGTCCCTTTTGGAACTTCCAATTATCCGTTAAGAGAATGGTTTGCCGCTCTTGTGAAAAAACAGAAAAGGGTGTAATTATGTAGAGTAAGAGAAGAAGCAACGATTTAAAATTCATATTTAAATTTTTATAACTTGTTTGAAAACATGGTGGTTTATTTAACACCATCTTTGCCATCCGTTATCCAGGCTAATGACAGTTTTACAAACACATTTTGGGAATAATCGTCTTTTTCAAAAAACAAACCGATATCACCATTTTTAAGAAGGGTCATGGTGGAATATGCTGCCGATCCTGGATAAATGACTTTGCCTTTACTCCAGGTTTTTCCTTCGTCATAACTTATTTTAAGCGTTAAATTTTCTCTGGAATCTTTGGAATTTAAATTTGAAAACAACAATCTATTTTTAGTTCCACCGTTTTTAATAGAACTATACCGAATAAGACTAGCATTACAACTAGGGTCCACTAACTGATTATCTGGACGGGATGTCCACGTGTTTCCGTTGTCCTTGGAGGTGTGAATATATCGAACCCCTAAATTATTTACGCGACTATTTATCATTAAGGAGCCGTCTTCCAATTCAATAACTTTCGATTCGTCGGCAGGTTTGATGGCTGTTTCTATGAGGCTCCAATTTTTTCCATGGTCATCACTTTTAAATAAGAATAAGCCGTTTTCTAAATTTACAAGCGTGTGGATTAATGTGCCAGAACGGGTTTGAATGCCTCTTCCAGACGTGATGAATTTAAAATCCGTTTTCCATTCGGGTTTTGTAATTTGCGATGTCATATCAGTAGGAGTAGACCAGGTTTTGCCATGATCCATGCTAGAAATCATTTTTAAATAAAACACATTTTTCTCGGTTTTCAGATTCATATAATTAAAGAACATGAAAATTTCGCCTGTGGTTTCATCTAAAATCATGGATGGGTCTGAAGCGGATTCACCCAAGGGATAATCAACTATGGTTTCAATATCGGACCAGGAATTGCCATTGTCTGAACTCCTACGCATAACAATATTAATGTCATTACTCCATTTTAAATCGCCACAAGACGGCACGCGTTCATCAATGGCTGTAATGATGTCGCCATTTTTAGCAGTTATAATGGATGGAATTCTGTAGCAAGAAACACCTTCCTTCATATCTGCACTAAACAGATTTATAAATTTTAAATCGTTCTCAATAGCTTCAAGTTGTTCACCTTGTCCGAATAAAAAACAAGGGAAGAGTAATGTGGAAAGGACTAATTTAATGTTCATGTCTTACATCTTAAAATAAAGATATGAAGATACCATATTTGGTTGAGGTTTTCAACTGCTGGATTCGTCAAATTGGTTTGAAAGGCTTCATAAGGATGCAAATTTTTCTATAACTAATAACTTGCAGGTTACAAGCCTGTAAATAAAGGTTTTATCTAGCTTGTTTTATTTGTTTATCTTATTGAAACAAAACGTATCTAGGCGGAATAAGGCCGTTTAGCCTCATATAAACTAACATTTGTCCTCTATGGTGGGTGATGTGGTCTGTAAGTAAAAGGAAAATTTGTCTTTTGGACCTATTCAACCCGAAATAGTCTAACTCGTCATCTAGTTGCGTTGTATTAAATTGTTTAATGAGTTTTATAGTTTTGTTAAATGTGTTGTCAATTAAGGTAATCATTTCTTTTTTAGATTTATGGCTCACCTTAAAAACCGTATCTGTTTTCCATTCTCTGGCTTCTCGATTACCCAATAGGGATTGACTATGCCAATCCATAGCATAACCTATATGCATTAAGTTTTCGGCCAAGGTTAAAGATTCTGGTGTTGCTCTAAAACCATATTTATCCGCTGGCATTGTTTCTGCAATAAGAAGTAAGTATTTACGAGAGTTTTCTAATCGTTCCAAATAGTCGTCAATAAAACGATCTTGTTGCGCAAAAAGCGGTGTTGCAACTGAACTAAATAGTATAAAACTTGTTAGCGTGAGTAGTTGTTTCATAATGGTAAGTTTTCTGTTTTTTTAGAGCATATTAATTAAGCAATTAAACAGGATTATTTTAGTTCAAACATGTCGTTTTCAATGCTCATTTCAATCAATTCAATTGCCGTGTATGTTAATTTGAACTTATCAGTCTGAAGTGAAAATTTTAAATAGGGTCTTTTAGCTATCTCATAGTATTCATTCAAATAAAAATCGTTGTGTTTGGAAAATAAGTCAGAATTTAATTTTGGACTTTTTAAACTGAAGCAATAATTAAGGATTATTTCTCGGTTATTGAATTTACGAATAGCTATGTATTCGTAACATTCACAGTCCAGGCCCATTATTTTTGTACTTTCGATTTTTCCGCTATGCATTTTTTTAATTGAATTTCTTTGTGCGTCTAGAGAATCAATTTCTAACGTGTTTTTTTTGGTAAAATAAAGTTTCCCTTTTTTAGCAAGGTATAACTGTGAGTCTGATCCAAATTCTGAACTATTTAAGTGAACTCTTCTGAAATCACCCGTTTTAGAATAATACATGATTAAACTATCACCATATTTGTCTGTTATTTTTTTTTGTAAACTATCAGAAGCAAATTCTGATGTTGTGATGTCTGTTGAAAATATTATTTTTCCTTCAAAACTACTTATAGGTGTTTTCAACTCTTCCTTAAAATTATCTTGCGAAGATTTACAGCTCACTAATACTAGAAGTAAAATTATAACTATTCTTTTCATTTATTTTATGTTTGTTTAGCTTGGGATTTAAAGCTTATCCCCTCATTTTTAAACTTTAATAGAATTTTTGAAATAGCTAAATAAATTTATTAAAATACCAGCCAATTCAAAATCTAGACACTAATTGCTTTTTTTCTTTGTTGTAAATAATGTTATGAAAACGACTAGGAAGAATACGAAAAACAGCCAATCATTTATCCCATAAACGGAATAAAACATACCTGCCATGGTATCTTTTTTATAAACGTCTGCGATGTCATTATTTAAAATCCACTGTATCCAAATACATCCATATATTAATTTTTCCAAGGCAAAAACGGCGACAAGCCATTTTACTGAATTATAATGCTTTGCAACCGATATATAAGCAAGACCCCAAACAGCAATCATTAATAAACCGAAATTAGACATAACAACGGGGTCTGTTTCAGGAATGGTGGAATTGGTGAAGAATCTTGAAAAGATTAAAACCGACAGGTTCATTAAACCAGCTACAACAAATCCTTTTGTAATTATTTTGTTTTTCAATCCCATATTTTATGTTTTATGCTGAAGTATTTGTAATCTACACCTTGCTTAAAATATTTTTTCCAGTAATGGCAATACTAGTAAGTACACCTGAAAACAATGCGCCTGCAACGCCTGCTGTGACAATGTCTTGACCCGTTAGGTAAAAGTTTTTTATAGGTGTTCTTGGTTTTAAAAAAGGTTGTCTGAAACGGGAAGGCGTGTGGTCCAATCCGTAAATTTCGCCTGTTTGATAATTAACAAAATGTTTAGTTGTTAATGGTGTGGATAATTCTTGATGAACAATTTTGCCTTCCACTTGCGGTAATTGTTTATATAATTCTGTTAAGAGTCTATTGGTAATATTCTCCTTAATGGCTTCGTAATCATCACCTCTTTTTTTCCAGGAGGTATCCGACCATTTTTCAAAAGTTTCATAGGGAATAAGTGTAATTATATCAATGCTGCTTTTTCCAGGATATCTATTAGACCAATCCGGATCTTTAGCACAAGGAAATGAAATATAAACGACAGGGAAAGGTTGTGATAAATCGTTTAAATAATTGTCAACGCAGGTATCATGATCGCCTTCCGCTGGATATATCCATTGATTTGTTTTCGGAATTTGTAGCGCTTCAGGCGTACCTTCTAATCCCAAATATAAGCTTACATGCGCTACTGATGGTTTTACTTGTTGTAACTGTTTATTTAGTTTGTGTTTTATAACTGTAGCTTCGGGTAATAATGTGGTGTAGGTGGTTACAATTCCAGCACTACTTACAATGTTTTTGGCCTTGAAAACATGACCATC
>NZ_JBLXHU010000027.1:0-33749 GCF_048259285.1 Bizionia sp.
CAATTATAAATTTTTAAAAAATTAAATGTTTTTATGTTTGTGCTGTCCCTTCTGGCAACGATTGGCATGCAGGCGTAAGAACAAATGGAAACTAAAGAATCTATATTTATCATTTTAGCTTCTGGTGGTATTGGTTATGGTATTATGGACAATGATAATGCTCCAAATTACAATATGAATAGTAATACGGGAGATTTATTATTGAATTATCGTGTTCATTCAAAATTTGGAATAGCAACAGGGGTTGGATTTAATCAATTAAGTGGAAATGGCTTTAATGCCATTGGTAATTTTTACCACGAGCGTTATTTAATAAGAATTCCTTTATTACTAACATTTGACAAACAAGTTGCAGATAAATTCAGCATAATAGGACATTTGGGACCTTATGCTCAAAACGTTTTTAAGGATGAATATTCGTTTAATGCAGCGAAAATTGAAGATGTTTATGACGGTTGGAACTTCGGATTTCAATTAGGTCTTGGTTTTGTATATCAAATAGAACCGCATTTTGGTATTGGAATAAATTATACGGGACAATCAGACTTCACTAAGTTGGAAACTCGAAACAGCGCTGTTTTTAATGACGAACAAAAGCTAAAAAACTTAAATACCTTCGGTTTAGTTTTGCAATTTAATTTGTAAAGTTTCAAACCACATGTTAATGTGCATATAACAAAAAAACCACTTTAATACTGAAGTGGTTTTTTTGTTATATGAAATTAGAGTGAGCTTCATACCAAAATTTAATCTCAAATTAGTTAGATTTGGAATGCGTGCCATTCAATTTTAGTAATTATGACACAACTTTTTATGCTCTAATGAATCCATTTTTTTCAAAAAACCCAACTTAAAAACCTAATAACTTAACCTTAAAAACGTATACATATGGAAAATGAAAACGCCAACCTAAACACGCCAAAACAAAGACATGGATGCGTAACAGCATGGTTAATTTTAATGATAGTAGTTAATGCTATAACGGCGCTATCTTACCTTATAGCAGGCGATTCCGTCTCTGAAAGCTTTCCAGGCAGCGTGTCTAATTTCACGTTAATAATTCTTGCTCTTTTAGGTATAGCCAATGTAATTTTTGCCGTTTTATTATTTCAATGGAATAAACTTGGATTTTGGGGGGTTTCTTTCTACAAGTTTAGTAGCATTGCTTATAAATTTAAGTATTGGTATTCCCATTGGTCAATCTTTATTAGGTTTATTAGGTATTGTTATTTTATACGCGGTTTTACAAATTAAAAGAGAGCATGTTCCTGCCTGGGATTATTTAGAATAATCCTTCTAAAAGTGAAATGTTATTTTATTTTAAAGAATTTCGCTACCCTAGAGATATCACAATTCAATATATAAAACCAATTCCTAATTAAACCATTTAAGTATTTGTACATTTATAATGACTTCCGAAAAAAAGAGGATTAAAAAATTATATTTATAGTAAAAAAACTGGCGCCAATAAAAGCTTATTAAATTAAAAAACATGTGTCACAAATTCCAAAAACACGTTACGGAGCATTTTGAAAAAGCATCAGTCCGTTTAGTTGTATTAAGCTTACTTGTTTTCAGTCAGTTGTCGTGTAACCAACATAAAGATGACTATGATAGCGCCATGAATAATCAAGATTCCCTAGTGAACCGAGGTCAAGTCGTTTTTCAAAATAACTGTGGTATGTGTCATAAAATTGATAAGCAAGCAGCTGGGGTAACAATGCATTCTTTTTCTAAAACCATGAAAAAAAATGATTTATACAAATTTTTAATTGAAGGTAAGCAACACCCACAAGTAAAAATTTCTCTTAAAGAAACAGAGGCTCTTACCGCGTTTATAAATAATAAATAACCATACTATGACACAAGCGTGCTTATAGTTTAGTAACCGATTATCTTAATAAAATATTTTGATACAATAAGGGGCAATAAAGCGCCAATATCTTATTTTTATTAAAAAGCAATTTAGAATTTTATGAAAACAACACCAAAACATAATGAACGCGTAGCCAACATGACATTCGCGTCCGTATTTCCACATTATGTGACAAAAGTGGAAAAGAAAGGCCGAACAATTGAAGAATTATATGAAGTTATTGAGTGGCTAACAGGTTTTAATAAAACCAACCTACATAAGCTTATTGATGAGAAAGTTACGTTTGAAACATTCTTTAATAAAGCAACTTTAAATCCACATGCAGACCTTATTACAGGTGTAATTTGTGGTTACCGCATTGAAGAAATTGATAACCCTTTAACAAAACAAGTCCGTTATTTAGATAAATTAATAGATGAGTTAGCGAAGGGTAGAAAAATGGATAAAATATTACGTAAAACAAACGTATAATTTAGTTAAAAGTAGACGGACATCATGAAAAAATTTGACGTCTTTTTTCAATCAAAAAAAGAAAAAGCCAAAACATGATGTTTTGGCTTTTTAATATAAAATTTGACTAATTCAAATCTTATTGCAGAATCAATTTATGCGTCACGGTATTATTTGTTGTTCTAATGTTCAACATATACATTCCGGAAGCCATTCCTGTCATATCAATTGTATTTAGTCCTGAATTTAAAGTTGCTTTCTTCACAACCTGTCCTGTTATAGATACAATCATCAGAGAGATATTTCGGTCTGAAATAGCTCCTAAATTAATTTTAAAGTTTCCATTTGTAGGATTAGGATAAACACGGAAGGTTGCTGTTTGATTAAAGTCATCTATAGAAAGTGATGTTTGAGATTCTAAAGCACCCAGATCTCGTGAAGAACCAAAAACAGGTTGTCCAATCTGATCCACAAAAACATCGGTTCCATCACCTGCATCAAATGCCGGAGAATTATCTAATAATTGATGCGTTAACGTGGCACCACCATTATCTTGTAGCGGACCAACTAATGGGTTTACACCTTCTAAATCATTAGCTTGTGGTGTAAAAACATTTAAATCATCTAATCCAATCAAGTTATAATCGTTAGATATTATTGTTCCAGATACATCCATTCCCGAAGAAGCTGTATTTAAAGCAACAATGGTATTTTTTAAAGACACATTATTTACTGCATCAATTCCACCGCCTAAAGCAGCTGTATTCATAACAACCGTTACCGCATTTAAATCTAAACTAGCACCATTATTAGAAAGTCCACCACCAGATACAGTTGCCGAATTTCCAGAAATAGTAGTGGTCATCACGGACGTTATACTTCCCGTGTTGTTGTAAATTCCACCGCCTTCGTCAGCCGTATTATTATCAATAGTAGACATGGAAACACTCATCGTTGTTCCGTTTTGGTTCCATAATCCGCCACCTTCATTAGCAGCAGCATTATTGCTTATAGTACTTGTTGAAATGGTTACCACTCCAGACATTCCAGTAACATGAAGTCCACCACCATTTCCTGGTGCTGCAGTTCCTGCTATACCATTTACATCGTTACCACTCATAATTGAGTTGGTAAATGTTAAAGTTCCGTCTATAATTTCTATCGCGCCACCTGCTCTATTAGCAGCATTGGTTTCAAAAGAAGAATCTGATACTGTTACGTTACCAGCAGTGCTTAAAAGTCCACCTCCAGATGCGGAAGTACCACTTGATATATTATTTGAAATAAGGGATCCATTCGTTATGTTTAAAGTTCCTCCATTATTAAAAACGCCTGCACCACCATCATCAGCGGCATCACCTTGTGCTATATTTGAATCGATTGTTACAGCATCTAAAGTCATAACACCTGAACCGTTCCATAAACCACCACCTTCACGAGTAGCCATATTTACATTAACAGTTCCGCCTGTAATTGTAGAATTACCTGGACCTGTAATATGCAAACCACCACCATTTCCTGGTGCTGATCCGGTTGAATTATTATTTAAAATTACATTTGTTAATGTTAATGTTCCAACAGCGTTAGTTGAATTATCTTCAATACCACCACCTGCTCTATTGGATGTGTTTCCTGAAATTTCAGAATCTATAATTGTTAAAATACCGCCATCTACATTTTGAATTCCGCCTCCTGAACCAGAAGCTCCAGTAGCCATATTATTGGTAATTATTGCGCCATTTTGAACGATAAGTGTTCCTCCGTTGTTAAAAAGGGCACCGCCACCATTATCGGCATTGGCACCTAAAGCCATATTGCTATCTAAAGTTGTACCAGCTACCGTCATTATTCCTGAACCATTCCATAAACCACCGCCTTCTGAAGCTGCCGTGTTCATATTTACGGTTCCACCTGTAACATCAACCGTACTGTTTCCACTAACGTGCAGTGCGCCTCCATTTCCTGGTGCACCAGCTCCGGTTACAACCCCTGTGTCATTCGAATTTAAATTGACATTGGTTAACATAACAGCACCTTCACCATTTGTTTCAATTCCGCCACCAGCTCTGTTCGATTGGTTATCCATTATGGTAATCCCATTAGCAGTCAATGTTCCAGCAGCATTTAAAATTCCACCACCAGTTGATTGAGCGCCATCAGCACTATTATTTATAATTATTGTTGAACCTGATAAATCTAATGTTCCACCTTCATTATAAATTCCACCACCTCCAGCTGCTCCAGCTGTCATGGCATCGTTTCCTGATGCTGTATTACCATCAATTGTATGATCTACAACCGTCATAACACCCGAACCATTCCAAAGTCCGCCACCTTCGTTAGCAGCTATGTTGCCGTTTGTTGTTCCGCCTGTAATATTTGTTGTGGCAGGTCCACTTACGTGCAATCCACCACCAGAACCTGGTGCTGCAATTGCGGGCGAAACGCCTGCATTATTCATATCTAAAATTGCATTAATCAGATTTAAAGTTCCACCAGCTAACTCAATTCCACCACCTGCGCGATTGGCTTGATTGCTTGTTATGGCAGATTCATTTACGGTTACATTTCCTCCTATTGTTAGAATTCCTCCACCAGATCCAGCTGCACCATCCGCAACATTACTACTAATGGTTGTGCTATTTTGAACTAAAAGGGTTCCGCCATTGTTAAAGATTCCACCACCACCATCATCGGCAGCTGGTCCACTTGCTATATTTCCGGAAATCAATGTTCCATTCACAGTCATTATTCCAGAACCGTTCCATAAACCACCACCTTCTCTAGTCGCTGTATTTTCTGTAACCGTTCCGCCAGATATATTGGCATCCGCCATTCCTGTTATATGTAATCCACCACCATTCCCGGGCGCTGAACCTGTTGTATTAAAATCTAATGTTACATTACTTAAATTAACAATTCCATCAATGGCTTCAATTCCCCCACCGGCTCTATTAGAGGTGTTATATGCTACCCACGAATCGTTAACGGTTACAACACCATCAGTACTAAATATACCGCCTCCAGAACCTGAAATTCCAATAGCTTGATTATTTAATACTTGAGACGATGAATTAATAGTTAAAGTTCCACCGTTATTAAAGATTCCACCGCCACCATCATCTGCAGCATCACCATAAGCTATATTATTATCAACAGATGTCATCGTTAATGTCATGGTTCCTAAATTATTCCATAATCCGCCGCCTTCATGTGCTGCCAAATTATTTTCTATCATAGAAAGGTTTGAAATAGTTGCATTGGTTGTTCCTGACAAGTGCAGTGCACCACCATTTCCTGGATTAGGTATGATTATATTTCCCAAACCAATATCAACACCAGCGGCATTTCCAATTAGCGTAACACCGTCAAGTATCAGCAATCCATTAGAAGCATCTTCAATAGCACCGCCTGCTCTACTAGCATAATTTCCTGAAATTGTTAATCCATTTGCTAAATTTAAAGTTCCACCTAAATTATTAAATATGGCTCCACCTCGACCACCAGGTGTGTCTCCCATTGCTATATTGCGCGTTAATGTTGTCATGGCATCAACTGTTAGTGTTCCGCCATTGTTAAAAAGACCACCACCACCTGTAACGTTCCCAACAGCTAGGTTTTCAGAAACATCCACAGTACTAACCATCATGGTTCCACTGCCATTCCATAATCCGCCACCTTCTTTAGCCGCTATATTCCCCATTACAGTTCCACCAGTAATATTGCTATCACCAGCGCCTGTTATGTGTAAACCACCACCATTTCCGGGTGCGGCTGTAGCGGGAGACGTTCCTGCATTGTTATTATCAAGGTTTACATTAATTAAGGTAATACCTAGTCCGGCACCCGAATTATCTTCAATACCACCACCTGCTCGGTTGGCTATGTTTGCTGTAATTCCTGAATTATTTACGACCAACACGCCGCCAACATCATTAAAAATAGCACCACCGGAACCAGAAGCTCCATTAGCCGTATTAGATGTTAAAAAAGAATCATTAATAGTAACGGAGGCATTGGACATATAAATAGCACCACCATCATTAGCAACACCATTTGTAAGTGTTAAATTTTCCAGAATAATTGCTCCAGATGTTATATTAAATACTCTACTAGAACTATTGGCATCAATTGTAGAGGTCGTTCCAGAAACCCCTGATATTGTTAAATCTTTATCAATAAGAATTTCTCCTAATAACAAGGTAATATTTGTTATAGAAGGATCAAATGTAAGTGTACTTCCTGGTGTAGCATTAGCGATTTCTACTCGTAATGTTCCGGGTGTCGTTCCATCGTCAGCCGAACTTGTAATAGTCTGGCTCCATGATTTGTTGGTTGTAAAAACGGCAATAGAAATTGCAATTAATAGCGTAATTTTTTTCATCATAATTCGTGTTATTGGTTATACAATATGTCCGACTAGGGAAAGACAAAAACACTTACGAGGTTTTGTAAAAGCAGGTTTTGCAAAAACACCTATTTAACAAAATATTAACATTTTTGATAAAATAATTTGTATCTCGAATTACCGATAATCCTTTCAAAAAAACTTTTAATAACAATTCATAGTAGGATATCTTTTTTGAATATAAAATCAACATAAAAATTTGAAGTATCTTTGTCCTAAATACACCATTCATGTCATTTACAGACCTAAAACTTATTGACCCACTTTTAAAAGCCATTGAAGAACAAGGTTATACGCAACCCACGGCTGTGCAATTACAGACTATTCCGCTGGTTCTAGCCGGAAAAGATGTTATAACATCTGCGCAAACTGGCACAGGAAAAACAGCGGCTTTTGCTTTACCTATTTTGCAATTACTATCTGAAAAACAAGACGCACCGCGTGGTAACAGAACCATTAAAGCGCTAATTGTTAGTCCTACACGTGAATTAGCCTTGCAAATTGGCAATAATTTTAAAGCGTATGGCCGTCATACAAATTTACGAACAACAGGTATTTTTGGAGGTATTTCAGAAAAACCTCAAGTGGATGTTTTAACCAAAGGTGTTGATATTTTAATTGCTACTCCTGGTCGTTTAATTGATTTGGAAAAACAAGGGATTATTAATTTAGACGATGTTGAAGTTTTAGTATTAGATGAAGCTGACTTAATGTTAGATATGGGATTTATTGATGATGTGAAACATATTGATAACCTTTGTCCCAAGGAAAAACAAATTCTTCTGTTCTCGGCAACTATGCCTTATAAAGTAGAACAATTAGCACATACTATTTTAAAATGGCCTGAACGTATTGAAGTCACCACCACGTCTTCAGCCGCAAAAAACATTGGACAAGTACTATATTATGTGCCGAAACGCAATAAAATAGAATTGTGTTTGCATTTACTTCGCAACGAAATAGAAGGCAGCATTTTAATTTTTAGACGTACAAAATTTGGTGTGGATAAGTTAGAAGGTGCCTTAACTAAAAACGGCTATAAAGTAGAAACGATTCATGGTGATAAATCGCAAACCGACAGACAAGAAGCTCTTAAAAAGTTTAAAAATGGCCTGGTAAACATTCTAATTGCAACAGATGTAGCAGCTCGTGGTATTGATATTAGTGAATTGGATGCCGTAATTAATTTCGATTTACCAAACATTCCAGAAACCTATATTCACCGTATTGGTAGAACAGGTCGTGCAGGAAGTTCAGGTATGGCCTATTCGTTTTGTGGAGCTGATGAAAAAAACTATGTAACAACAATTCAGCAGCTGCTTCAAATAGCAATTCCTGTTGAAGAAAGCCATCCATATCCATTAGATCCTAAAGCGAAACCTATAACTCACAAGTCTAAAGATTCTGGTAGTAAACATAAGAAAGGACGAAAAAGTGTGGCTTCCAAAAAGAAGAAGAAACGCTGGTATTAATCTCAAATTTAAAAACATTGTAGGCCGTTTTGGTTCTACATTCATTTTTATAAATTGTATCTTTAATTTTTAATACCTGATAATTAGAGATGTTCAAATACTATTCAATCCTATTTTTTCTTGGTTTCACCACTTTAGGAATCGCCCAAATAAGCATTAAAGACAGTAAATCTGAAACGCCTATTTCCTATGCCACTATCTCTTTTGGCGATGGTCAAGGCTTATTTGCGGACGATGAAGGTCTATTTATTTTCACCGAAAAACTGTACGCTGATATTGACACCTTATATATTTCCGCTTTAGGGTATACAAACAAAACGGTTGCAACTTCTGGTCTAGGTAAAATTATTCTATTGGATGAAGAAGTCAGCGAATTGGATGAAGTGATTCTAATTGCCGAAGGTAGAAAGTTTAAAGAAGAAACCTTAAAACCCTATTTGGATGATGATTATTATAACTGTTGGTTACCAACTATTGAATCGGAAATTGCCGTATTTTTCAACAATCCGGATCCCGCACTAACAAAAATAAGCACCATTCATTTTCCAATAACGCTAGAATCTAAAGATTGGGATAAACGAAACCGTAAAAACGCTGATAAAAAACCTTTCTCTACCCTATTTAAGGTGAAGTTTTATAAAAATGATAAAGGAACACCTGGTCAAGTATTAACCTATGAAAACATTGTTTTTCGGGCTACAGAAAAAGGAGGCGATGTTTATAATTTAGACGTCAGTGCTTATAATATAACCATTCCGAAGGACGGTTTTTTTGTATCACTTCAAGTTTTAGGATACACAGATAAATCCGGAAAATTACTGCCAAACAAAAAATACAAGGAATTAAAAGGACCTGAAGGAACCGTAAAAATACCGACGAACTTCAGACCATTATTGCCATTTACAGACGAAATAAGCTTGCATAACACCTATATAAAACGCGTTTTTATTGGTAGCAATAATTGGATCCAGTTTAAACAAGGCAATATAGAATCCGGCTTACTTAAAAAAGGACTGAATAATTACGGAATTGGATTCACATATAAAGTGTATAAAGATGAATAATCCTTGGCATGTATACCTCATGGCTGGCATGTATATCCTTGCTGGTGTTATGCATTTTGTAAAACCTAATATCTACATGCGTATCATGCCGCGCTATTTACCAAACCATAAAATGCTGGTTTATATTAGTGGTTTAGCAGAAATAATTTTCGGTTTAGCTCTGTGTTTACCAGGAACAAGATCATTCGCCATTTACGGTATTATTGCTATGTTAATCGTATTTTTATTGGTGCATTTCTATATGCTTTCTAGCCAAAAAGCATCTGCAGGTATTCCCAAATGGATTTTAGTTTTACGAATTCCGCTACAATTTGGATTGATGTATTGGGCCTGGTGGTATTTATAAATATTCAAAATAATGGTTGAATATCTATTCAACGACAAAATCAAAATACCGATTTGGAAATGGTTCACCTCGTAGTGTAAAGTGCCACCATTCTTTTGGATAATTCCGGAAGCCATGCTTTTGCATAACGCGTTGCAATAGTTGGCGATTTTCCTTTTGAATTTCTGATAAATTCTGATATGCAACCCAAGATGGTTCCCCAAAAAAATCATACGGACTTCCCATGTCCAAAGGTTCTAAGGTATTTGCGTCAATAATAGTTAAATCCACTGTGCTACCCCGACTATGCCCTGACCGTGACGCGATATAACCATCACGAAACAAATGCTGTTTTTCTACTTGAGGATAAAAAGATGCTTTCATACGAACATCCTCTAAATCTTTAGCCCAACTTATAAAATAATTTACAGCACGCTGTGGTCTATAGGCATCATAAACACGTAAACATAAATTTTGTTCCGCCAATTCATCTTGAACTTTTTTCAATGCATCTGCTGTTGGTTTAGTTACAATTAAAGTATTAGTTTTATAACCTGTAATGGTATCACCAACAAAATTATTACTGGAATAATAGCGCAATTCCACATCAATATCAGGAATTACAGATTCAGCATATACAAACCCTTTTGGCAATGTTTGCTTTTGCGTAAACGCCAAGCTAACTACAACGACGAGAAATAATAGTATTTTGTTTTTCATAATCACTCTACTAATTTATAAAAAAATACGCGATGGACTTATTTTCTTCTAATAAAACTGTTTTTAAATTACCCCAAGCCGAACTGATTTATGTACCTCATTTTTATAGCCCACAAAAAGCCAGCGATTTATTTATGGCTCTTAAAGATAACTGTACTTGGCAGCAAGATGAAATTACAATTTTTGGCAAAACCCATCCGCAACCACGGCTTACAGCTTTATATGCAGACAATAAGCAAAGCTACTCCTATTCTAATATAACCATGCATCCAGAAATATTTACCGATGAATTATTGGATATTAAAACCGATATTGAAAACGAGGCCAATGCCAAATTTACTACAGTTTTACTAAACAGGTATCGAAATGGTTCTGATAGCAATGGTTGGCATGCGGATAATGAAAACGAACTAGGCATAAATCCTATAATTGCATCGTTAAGTTTAGGTGCTTCCAGGTATTTTCATTTAAAACATCGAACTATAAAAACAGAACGTCATAAACTACTTTTAGAATCCGGAAGTTTACTTATTATGGCCGGAGAAATGCAGCAGTATTGGCTTCATCAAATTCCGAAAACTAAAAAAAATGTTGGCGAACGAATTAATTTAACGTTTCGAAAAATAGTGTAACAAAAAAAACCGAGGTCCCTCAACCTCGGTTTCGTTTTTATTTGCTTTATTATTATGCTGTTAGATTTAGGGTCTCTAGTATCAACGACATAATGCAAATATTAATTAATTAATCCATTGAACTAAAAAGTATGTCTTTTAGTACACTTCAAATATAAAATTACTTTTTAATCGCGACGTTTAAAAGCTTATATTTTCGATGAAATACATCTTTTTTTAACATTTATCGACTAAATATCATTTTTACCCGACGAAACGCACATTTATTCATTCGTAATTTTAGATTAAATTTTAAAAGAGACATATCTAAAAATTGTAATTTTACGTTGTATGTGATAAACGTAATATTATTCAATTTCAATATCCTTATACTATGAAATTATTTATTTCCATTTTAACACTTTTATTTGCACTACCAGTATTTACACAAGAACCTACTACCATTCAAACAGAAATTGAAGTATCACCTTTTGTTGATGGTTCTCTATTAGAACCAAAAGATGCTAGTAAAAATATTTTAGCGATTATCATTGGAGATTATGGTCCAACGGATAGAAATGGAAATCAGAATTTTCAAAAAAATAACAACCTTAAAAAAATAGCTTATAGTTTAGCTGCAAATGGCATCAGTTCCTTTCGATATGATAAACGCATTGTGAAACAAATTTTAAAAGGTCGTGTAAATGCACGATTGACTTTTGATGATTATATTAAGGATGCCAAAGATGTAGTAAACTATTTTGTTAAAAAAGATAATTACGCATCTATTTATATAATAGGTCACGGTCAAGGTAGTTTAATAGGTATGTTGGCTACTGACGAAAATATTGCAGGACTTATTTCGTTAGGTGGTTCTGCTAAAAGCATTGACCAAGTTATATTAGAACAAATTGAACAAACGGCTCCTGGATTAAAACCAGATGCGGAACGTGTTTTTAGTGTGTTGAAGTCTGGAAAAACAACAACGGATTTTCCACAAGCACTCTCCAATATCTTTAGTTTAGACACCCAAGACTTTATGGGTAATTGGATGCAATACCATCCTGTAGAAATTATTAAAACTCTAAATAGTCCTGTATTAATTATTAATGGCACTAAAGATTTACAAGTTTCTTTAGCGGAAGCGCAAGAACTTCAAGATGCTGCCAAACAAGGAACTTTAAAAAATATCACCAATATGAATCATGTGTTATTCATTATTGAAGGTGGCGATCTAGAAAATTCAAAATCTTACAATGAATCCTTCAGACCATTAGCTCCAGAACTTATTGAAACACTTACGGCGTTCATAAAATAACACACATTACTTCCTGTTAAAAAAAAAAAAAGCACTCTAAAAAGAGTGCTTTCCTTACTAACCAACCAAAAATATGAAATGTTATTGTTTTTAATTGGAGTAACCACACTCCAATTAAAGTTAAGTTACAATAACACTAATTGTATTTCAATAGTCGTGCCAAAAGTGAGTTGCGTGCTAATAAATTTATACATATCTTTATGATATCAATTTAATATCATAATAAATAACTAATCATGAAAGAAGAGAAAATTATATCACCTGCAAACGGCTACTTAATGCTATTTGTATTCCTTGCATTATTTTTTGGAAGCATTGCCACCGCTATTACCACTGAAAACCCAGCCTACATTGCCGTTGTTGTGTTGGCATTATTTATTGCGCCTGGCTTTATTATGGTACAGCCTAATGGTTCTCGCGTTTTACTATTGTTTGGAAAATATGTTGGCACCATTAAGGACAATGGATTTTATTGGACGAATCCATTTTATACCAAGAAAAAAATATCATTACGCGCGAGTAATTTTGACAGTGAAAGGCTGAAAGTCAACGATAAACTCGGAAATCCTGTCATGATTAGCACCATTTTAGTGTGGCGTGTTCAAAATACCTACAAAGCTGCCTTTGATGTGGATAATTATGAAAATTTTGTCCGTGTACAAACCGATGCAGCGGTAAGAAAACTAGCCAGTATGTATCCGTATGACAATTTTGCGGACGAAGGTTTGGACGAAGATATTACCTTGCGCTCTAGTTTAAATGAAGTCAGCGTAGCTTTAGAAAAAGAAATAGACGAGCGTTTGTCTATTGCAGGTATTGAAGTATTGGAAGCAAGAATTGGTTATTTAGCCTACGCCCAAGAAATTGCTAATGCCATGTTAAAACGTCAGCAAGCAACGGCTATTGTTGCAGCAAGACATAAAATTGTGGAAGGCGCTGTAAGCATGGTTGAAATGGCTTTAGATGAATTAAGCAAGAAAGACATTGTCCATTTAGATGATGAACGTAAAGCGGCTATGGTTAGTAATTTAATGGTTGTTTTATGTGGTGATAAAGATGCTTCTCCAATTGTAAACGCTGGCACATTAAACATGTAAAGCTTACTTCAATTAAAAAAGAGCACTTTCAATCATTACAAATTAATTTCAAGAACTCTAATTCCTTATGAAAGAATATAAAGTTGAAGTACCACAGTTAGGTTGGCGCAACCGCATGCAAAGTTTTGAAGATTTAATTAATCAATATGGTCGTGAAGGCTGGCGTGTAATCCACATAGCTCAAAATTATACGAGTGTTGTTTTTGAACGTGATAAAAACAGATAATTATGAAAAAAATAAATTTATTGCTACTTCTTCTTTGCGCAAGCCAATTAATCATAGCGCAAGGAACAATTGCTTCGGAAGACATTATGCTAAAAAACGATAGTATTATTCTTCCCGGCACCTTAACCTATAATAAGGAATTAAAAAAGCAGCCTTTGGTTATTTTTATTCATGGCTCGGGAAACGTAGACCGAAATGGAAACCAATTAGGTTTGGCAAATGCCAACTATATCAAACAATTAGCTGACAGCTTAAACCAACGTAATATTGCTTTTTATAGATATGATAAACGTTCGGCCAATTGGTTGAATTTACGATTCATGATGAAAGATCTAGATTTTGTTCGCTTTGCCGATGATGCTAAAATAGCCATCAATAATTTTAAAGATGATAAGCGGTTTTCTAGCATCACACTTATTGGGCACAGTCAAGGCTCATTAGTAGCTATGTTAGCTTCAACTGATTATGTAGACAAATACGTATCATTAGCTGGTCCAGCAGACCCTATCGATGTCATTATGACCAAACAATTCAAAATTCAAAATGACACATTAGGTCTTAAAACCGAAGCGCATTTTAAGGAATTACGAGAAACGGGAAGTATAGAAAACGTAGACTCTGAATTAGCAGCTATTTTTGTAAAACCAAATCAAGGTTTTTTTAAGACATGGATGATTTATAATCCTTCCGAAGAATTAAAAAAACTATCTATACCTATTTTAATTTTAAATGGGGATAAAGATTTACAGGTTTTTGAAAGCGATGCTGAAGCCTTACATCAAGCAAATCCAAAGTCGGAATTAGTCATTATTCCCAATATGAATCATGTGTTAAAACACATTGAAAAGGATGAAGACAATGAGAAATCCTATAAATCACCAGATTATCCACTATCGGAAACATTAATAAACACCCTTGAAATATTTATAAAAAAATAGCATGTCCAAGAAAAAAGCTTTTGCATTACGAATGAATGAAGAGATGCTCAAAGCCGTTGAGAAATGGGCTTCCGACGAGTTTAGGAGCACCAATGGCCAAATTGAGTGGATGCTTATGCAATACTTAAAAGAAAATAATAGATTGCCAAAATCGAAAAAAAATACTTCAAATAAAAGCGACTCCTAAAGTCGCTTTTTTTAACCCGTTTATTTTGGTATTTTGCAGCACAAAATAATAAGCAACCATGCAAGAACCACTTTTTACGAATGACACAATTGTCTTTGGACTTTTAATGCTCACACTCGGATTCATTTTTTACACGGAATCTATAAAAACAGGTTTTTGGCCTAAATTCTACAAAATAGTACCAGGATTATTTATGGCATACATGCTACCTGCTGTATTAACAACTTCTGGACTTATTGCCCCGGAATGGGAAACCGTCAACGAAGCCGGCGAAATAACAAAAGAAAGCACCAGTTTATACTATATGGCGAGTCGGTATTTACTACCTGCAGCCTTGGTATTAATGACATTAAGCATTGATTTAAAAGCCGTATTTAATTTAGGTTGGAAGGCATTAGTTATGTTTTTAACTGGAACATTAGGTATTGTAATTGGCGGTCCAATTGCAATCCTACTAATATCTTTGGTCTCGCCTGAAACCGTAGGAGGAGCTGGACCAGATGCAGTTTGGAGAGGTTTATCAACACTGGCAGGAAGCTGGATTGGTGGTGGTGCCAACCAAACGGCCATGTTAGAAATATACCAATATAACCAATCTGAATATGGAAAAATGGTATTTGTGGATATTGTGGTTGCCAATATATGGATGGCCATTATTTTAATTGGTATTGGGCGTTCTAAAGCTATAGACAAATGGTTACGTGCAGACAATTCAGCTATAGAGGCTTTAAAAGAAAAAGTTACATCATTTTCTAAAAGTGTTAATCGTAATCCATCATTAACGGATATAATGATTATTGTAGCTATTGCATTTGGAACTGTAAGTATTGCTCATATTGGCGCAAACTTTCTTGCACCATTTTTCAGTGATGTAGTTAGTGGTATTGAGTCTAATACTTTGAGAAATACGTTTACATTTTTAGATTCACAATTTTTCTGGATGATTAGTATTGCCACTTTAATAGCCATTTTGTTGTCTTTTACAAAAGCAAAAAACTACGAAGGTGCTGGAGCCAGCAAATTTGGTTCTGTATTTATTTATATTCTAGTGGCTTCCATAGGTATGAAAATAGATTTAGCATCAATTTTTGATAATCCAGGACTAATTGCTGTTGGTCTAATTTGGATGAGTATCCATGCCATATTATTGATTATCGTGGCCAAAATTATTAGAGCACCTTACTTCTTTTTAGCCGTAGGAAGTCAAGCCAATGTTGGTGGTGCAGCTTCTGCTCCTATTGTAGCTTCGGCTTTTCACCCATCTTTAGCTACAGTTGGCGTTTTGCTAGCTGTGTTTGGGTATGCTATTGGAACTATTGCGGCAATTGGTTGTACAATTTTAATGCGATTAGCAGCCGTTGGTTAGTATTTAAACAATAATTATAAGATATTTGCGCCCTAAAATTTAAAATAACCAATGAAGCATTCATTTATAGTATTAGCACTTTTATTGTTAGTTTCTTGTGGAAAAGACCAACATGATTTAACCGTAAAAGGAACCATAAAAGATTTAAAAAAAGGCACTTTATACCTACAGAAAATTCAAGATTCAACTTTAATTACAGTAGACTCTTTAACCATTAATGGCGAATCTACTTTTGAACTTCATGCGGATTTAGAATCTCCTGAAGTATTCTTTCTGCATTTAAATAAAACGAATGAAGATGCTTATGGCAAAATCCCTTTTTTTGCTGATAAAGGTGTGACAGAAATTAACACCACATTAAAAAACTTCGAATTAAATCCGGAAATTAAAGGTTCCAAGCAGCAAGTCATTTTTGAAACTTATTTAAAAATGATGGATCGTTATAACGATAAAAATCTGGAATTAATTAAAGCTGAAATAGATGCTAAAACTCAAAATGATTCTACTTTAATGGCTACCAATATGAAAGCTTATGAGAATCTCCTTAAAAGTAAGTATTTATACACAGTTAATTTTGCTATTCAAAATAAAGACAGTGATGTAGCACCTTACGTAGCTTTAACTGAAATTTATGATGCGCAAATAAAATGGTTAGACACGATTAATAACGCGTTAACACCAGAAATTAAGGCTTCCAAATATGGTAAGGAATTGGATGCTTATATAAGGGAGCGTAAGGCTAACTAAGCTCTCGAATACCTCAAGTTAACATTGTAAAATTTATGATCCCCAGATCTATTACAACATTCGGTCTTTTATTCTTTGTGCTTTTTACATTGCATTCTATTAAAGCCCAACCAAAAAAAGGCCCATATATTAAAGCCTCTTTAGGTTTGGGAGCCAGCCTACCTTTTGATGATGCAGATGTGTCATCTAACGGGTTTTATGCTCAAGGAGAATATGTATTAGGAATTACAAGATGGTTTGGCGTAAGACCGTATGTTGGTGTCATGTTAGCTTCTTCTCATAACGACTACTCGTCTCAACCACAATTAGGTTACCAAGTATCAACAAGCGCCTTATTATTGGGTGGCAAAGTACGACTTGCAATACCAATCCCTTGGATTGCACCTTATGTGGAAACAGGCATTGGTACCTCAATTGGGTCCTTTACAACCATAACGCCTTATACAAATGCAGAAAAAAATGGATTTGTAGTTCATATACCTGTCACTTATGGATTAGCCATAGGTAGAAATCATAATTTTGAAATTGAACTCACTTTTTATTATCATCCTTCAATAGAACAATTTGCAGGAGCTGCAGCAATTGGATTTTCATTTCCCATTTAATTAAACCCTAATTTTATGAAAAAAATTTCACTACTACTTATCTTTATTATAGGTTCACTTACAATTCAGGCGCAATCAAATTTTAAAATTGGCTTAGACGCTGGTATTAATTACCCATCTGTTTACGGATTTGATAACGCGAAATACCATAACTTCAAAGCGGGCTTTTTAATAGGTGCTTCATTTGATTATTATTTAAGCGAAAAGTTATCATTAAAGACAAATATTAATTATGAACAAAAAACTCAAGAGTACAGAATAACCTTTTTTAGTTATTATGGTGGAACAGAAAGTAGTAATCAGGATTTTAATCGTAAAATTGGTCTAATAAACATTCCAATTTTACTGAAATACGAATTTTGGAACTCTAATTTCTTTATGAATGCAGGTCCATTTATAAACTTTGTAATCAGCGATAAAACAGACTCCGAATATTTAGAATATGGTAACGGACCAGCTCCCGAAAGCAATAAAATTGACACAGGCATTTCAGCTGGTATAGGAGCCAACATTGCCCTTTCAGATAAACACACTATAACTATTGAAATTCGTGATGATTTTGGTCTGATAAATACTAGTAGTGTTCCTGAGTATTACGAAGCTAGTTTAAAAACCAACATGATTAAATTGATTGTTGGCTGGAATTTAGGGATATAATTATTTTCCATGCTCTGATTTTATACTCACGCCTTATTTTCAATTAACATCAAAGTAATAAGTACTTAAAAACTATAAAAACTCCATACAGCATTATTTTTGTTTTGGAGCTTTATATTAAGCTATTTATATTTATTTCCTGTCCCTGAAAAGCATGCTTTTTATATCCTTTATATAAACAAAAAAACTCCAACCTATTTCTAGTATTGGAGTTTAAACTTTAGAGCCGATGGAGGGACTCGAACCCACGACCTGCTGATTACAAATCAGCTGCTCTAGCCAGCTGAGCTACATCGGCAAAAGAAGCTGCAAATATAATCCTGAAAATTACATGTGCAACTATTTTTCTCTATTTTTTTATCCTAGTTTATTAATTTTTTCGATTAATGCACGTCCTTTTTCTTCAAGTTCCGCATTAATAGCTTTAAAGTGTGCTTTTTTATCTTCAACACTTCTATCGTTTACTTTAACAATTAAGGTATCAAACGTTGCGATTGCTTCGTCAATAATTGCTTCACTCTTTTTTGTATCCTTGTCTGTGTTTGAGTATTCCCAAACATAAACTGCTTCAATAATATCACCTAATACATAATTAATGTCTTTTTTTAGGTCTCTTTTATTTGCCATAATAGTAATTTTAAAATTTTTACAAAAGTAGTTAATTTAATTGTATTCCCGCCGTTTAGATGTGCTATTTAAATACAAAGAAATTATTTTTTATTTACACGTAAACTTCTAGCAATGTGGCGTTATCAGTTACTAATTCAAAATCCTTTAAGGCGGCTGGGAGTAATACAGTTTCGCCAGTTTGCAAAGCAGTGCTAAAACCATTTGCTTTTACCAAGAGTTGTCCAGCCACACACATATAAATAATGAATGAATCCTTCGTATTTCTTTTTATAAGTGGCTCGGATAATTTCAAATAATTAACGGTAAAATATGGACAGGTTACCATAGGATTGTCCTTATTTTTTACTTTTGAATAATTAACTCTGAAATTTTCAGGCATATTAAAGTCGAAAGCTTCCAAAGCTAAATCAATATGAAGTTCACGCTCGTTTCCTGCATCATCTACCCGGTCCCAATCGTAAACTCGATACGTAATATCACTTGTTTGTTGTATTTCTGCTAGCAATACGCCTGATCCAATAGCATGAACTCTACCAACATCAATGAAATAAGCGTCGCCTGTTTTAACCGTATCAAAATTTAAAATTTCTGGGAGCGTTTTATTTTCTAAATGCTTCAGATAGATTTCTGAATCCATTGGTTGATTAAACCCAACAATTAAATTCGCATCTTGATCCGCTTGCATTACATACCACATTTCGGTTTTACCAAAGGAATTGTGGCGTTTGGAGGCTAATGTATTATTAGGATGCAACTGAATGGATAAATCCTCCTTGGCATCAATAAATTTAATAAGCAAAGGAAAGGTGTTTCCAAATTCCGCATAATTTTGTTTGCCTATCAAATCATCTTTATAAGTACTTAATAAATGCTTTAAGGATTGACCTTTTAAACTCCCATTAGCAACCATAGAAACATCGCCTTCCACATCACTTATTTCCCAACTTTCACCCACATTTTTTACCGTTGACGGCTTATTGAGAATGCTTTTCAACTTCTCGCCTCCCCAGATTTTATCTTTTAAAATAGGACTGAATTTTATAGGATAGAATTGATTTTTCATTATTTATCTGAATAGGTTACAAAATTCCGAGGTGTCTCATAAAGGGTAACCTCAAGGTCTAAATTAGCATCTAAATGCGGTCGTAACTTATTAAAAATGACAACCACAATATTTTCAGCTGTAGGGTTTAAATCTTGAAATTCAGGAACATCAAGATTTAGGTTTTTATGATCGAAAGCATCTTCAATTTCAGACTTTATTAAATCCTTTAAAATTTTCACATCAACAACATATCCTGTTTCTTGATCAATTTCACCAGTAACACTCACAATCATATCGTAATTATGACCATGAAAACTAGGGTTATTACATTTGCCAAAAACAGCATCATTCTTTTGATCTGACCAGTCTTTACGGTACAAACGATGAGCTGCATTAAAATGTGCTTTTCTACTTACGGTTACTCTCATTGTTCTGCAATATTAATGTGTTCATAAAATTTTTGAAAAATAATTTTGAACCAAGCTGTATATAAATCTGGCTGACGCTTCATATCTTCTTTTATAGAGTCTAGAGCCATCCATTTCCAAGCTGCTACTTCTTCAGGGTTTATTTCAGGAGCATCGTTAAAATAGCCTATCATAATATGATCAAATTCATGTTCAGTTAAGCCATTGTCAAAAGGCGCTTTGTAAATAAATGAAATAGACTCTTCCAAATCCGTTACAAACCCCATTTCTTCTTGAAGCCGACGTTTTCCGGCATCTATATTACTTTCACCATCACGTTGATGGCTGCAACAGGTATTTGCCCATAACCCAGGAGAATGGTATTTGTGCATAGCACGTTGCTGAATCATTAACTCCTTTTTATCATTAAAAACGAATACTGAAAATGCACGATGCAATAATGCTTTTTCATGAGCTTCCATTTTGCCCATAAGCCCAATTTGCTCATCATTTTCATTAACTAAAATTACTTGTTCTTCAATCATACCGTAAAAATACCATTCATAAAATTAAAAATACAACAAACTTATCACAAAAATAAAAAGCCCTTAAAGCATAACATTTTTTGCATAGATAAAATGTATCTTTGCTACCCATTTTAAAACAGAATATGAGTTTTACATCAGAGATAAACAGACGACGTACTTTTGGTATTATTTCGCATCCAGATGCCGGAAAAACCACCTTAACCGAAAAATTATTATTATTTGGTGGTGCTATTCAAGAAGCAGGTGCTGTAAAAAGCAACAAGATTAAAAAAGGTGCAACTAGTGATTTTATGGAAATTGAACGCCAACGTGGAATATCTGTTGCAACTTCCGTTTTGGCTTTTGAATATGATGGTATTAAAATTAATATTTTAGATACACCTGGACACAAGGATTTTGCGGAAGATACCTTTAGAACTTTAACCGCTGTGGATAGTGTAATTGTGGTGATTGATGTGGCCAAAGGTGTGGAGGAACAGACGGAAAAATTAGTTGAAGTTTGCCGAATGCGTAATATTCCTATGATTGTTTTCATCAACAAAATGGATCGTGAAGGTAAAGATGCCTTCGATTTATTAGATGAAGTTGAACAGAAGTTAGGCTTAAGTGTGGTGCCTTTAAGTTTTCCTATAGGAATGGGTTATGACTTTAAGGGTATTTACAATTTATGGGAAAAGAATATCAACCTATTTAGCGGTGATAGTCGAAAAGATATTGAAGAAACAATTGAAATTTCTGATTTACAATCTAGTGAAATAGATAAACTAATTGGTGAAAAAGCTGCCAACACTCTTCGAGAAGAAGTGGAATTAGTGGAGGGTATTTATCCAACTTTTGATAGAGACAGTTATTTAAGCGGGCAGCAACAACCTGTATTTTTTGGTTCTGCTTTAAATAATTTTGGTGTAAGAGAATTGTTGGATTGCTTCGTAGAAATTGCACCAAAACCAAGACCAAAACAAAGCGAAGAACGCCTAGTTAAACCTGACGAAAAGAATTTTACCGGTTTCGTATTTAAAATTCATGCCAATATGGATCCGAATCATCGAGACCGTTTAGCATTTATTAAAATTGTTTCTGGAAAATTTGAGCGTAATAAGCCCTATTTACATGTTAGAAATAACAAGAAATTAAAATTTTCAAGTCCAAATGCTTTTTTTGCCGAAAAGAAAGAAATTGTAGATACCTCTTATCCTGGTGATATTGTGGGATTGCATGATACTGGTAATTTTAAAATTGGTGATACCTTGACTGAAGGTGAAATTATAAACTACAAAGGTGTGCCAAGTTTTAGTCCAGAACATTTTAGATATATTAATAATGCCGATCCATTAAAATCTAAACAATTATACAAAGGAATTGATCAATTAATGGATGAAGGCGTTGCGCAATTATTTACGTTAGAACTTAACGGCCGAAAAGTAATTGGAACTGTTGGTGCTTTACAGTATGAGGTTATTCAATACCGTTTAGAGCATGAATATGGTGCTAAATGTACCTATGAAAACCTGAACGTTCATAAGGCCTGTTGGGTTGAGGCCAAGGATAAAAAAAGTGATGAATACAAAGAATTCATTCGTGTGAAACAACGCTTTCTAGCCAAAGACAAACAAGATCAGTTGGTATTTTTAGCGGATTCGCCATTCTCTTTACAGATGACCCAGCAGAAATATCCGAACATTAAATTCCACTTTACATCTGAATATTAATTAAGTATAAACAGCTGTTAATCGAAAAAACTTTGTGAAAATTTGTATTTAATCGAATTTTTAATACATTTAATCGATAGGCACATGTGTAAAATGCCACCTGTTTATTTTTTTTTAGTCTAGAATAACCCCAAATTATTAATTACTATGAGAACTAAAGACCAGTTTTTCAGTAATAAGAATATTACTGTAACCTACAGTCCAACTAGATGCATAAATGCGGAGCGTTGTGCAAAAGAGCTTTCTAGTGTATTTAGGCAGAGCGTAATACCTTGGATAGACTTGGAAGGGGACAGTGATGAGAATATTATTAGCCAAGTAAAGAAGTGCCCTTCCGGTGCTTTACAATTTTCCCTAAACAAAAAGCAGGCATCTTAATAGAAATGTTTTAAACTAAAAAAACCTTTAATTAAAAGGTTTTTTTTAGTTTAAGCTTGACCCGTAGGACCAAAATTAAGAGGAATTGGAGGTTGCTCGTTAAAAAAATATCGAGAACCTCTCACTATACACCATTCAATTTGTTTACGCAATTATTTTTAAGCTTGACCCGTAGGACCAAAATTAAGAGGAATTGGAGGTTGCTCGTAATCTTTGATTTCACCATGGGCATTTTCAAAACGCGTCACGTTTTCGCCTAAAGCTTTCAATAAACGCTTGGCATGTTGTGGAGTTAAAATAATACGAGATTTCACCTTACTTTTAGGTGTACCTGGCATAACGCTAACAAAATCTACTACAAATTCCGAAACGGAATGATTAATTATAGCTAGATTGGAATAAGTCCCTTCTGCTACTTTCTCATCAATTTCAATATTTATCTGTCCTTGTTTTTTCTGATTTGGATTATCACTCATAATAGTATATTATAAAAAAATAGCGTGAATTTCTTCACGCTATTTTTAGTTTATTAATTAGTTATAATTAACCTCTTGTTTAGCTTGCATCATTTCATCAAACTCTTCCTTGGATCCAACGATAATGTTTTCATAAGATCTCATACCAGTACCAGCTGGAATTCTGTGACCTACAATTACATTTTCCTTAAGACCTTCAAGTGTATCTACCTTACCATTTACGGCTGCTTCGTTAAGAACTTTTGTAGTTTCCTGGAACGATGCTGCTGATATAAACGACTTGGTTTGTAGCGATGCTCTTGTAATACCTTGTAAAATTGGTGTAGCCGTAGCTGGTTGTGCATCACGTGCTTCAACTAACTTCTTATCTTCCCGACGTAATAAAGAATTTTCATCTCTTAAATCACGAGGCGAAATAATCTGACCTGGCTTAATATTTACAGAATCACCTGAATCCTCGACAACTTTCATTCCGAAGATATCATCATTTTCTACAATGAAATCTGCTTTATGTACCAATTGGTTTTCAAGGAATGTGGTATCACCAGAATCCATGATTCTAACTTTACGCATCATTTGTCTTACAACAACCTCAAAGTGCTTATCATTAATTTTTACACCTTGTAAACGATATACTTCTTGTACTTCGTTCACTAAATATTGCTGAACCGCTGAAGGGCCTTTAATATTTAAAATATCATTTGGCGTAACAGAACCATCAGATAAAGGCATACCTGCTTTTACAAAGTCATTTTCTTGAACAAGAATTTGATTTGACAATTTAACCAAGTACTTCTTAATTTCACCTAATTTCGATTCTACAATAATTTCACGGTTACCACGCTTAATTTTACCGAATGATACCACACCATCAATAGCACTAACTACGGCTGGGTTAGATGGGTTACGCGCTTCGAATAATTCCGTTACACGCGGTAAACCACCGGTAATATCACCTGACTTGGCAGATTTACGAGGGATTTTAACTAAAATTTTACCAACTTTAATTTTATCGCCATCGTCAATCATTAAGTGAGCTCCTACTGGTAAGTTGTAAGAACGCATGGTGTTTCCTTTAGCATCTTCAATATGAAGTGTTGGAATAAGCTTTTTATTTCTAGATTCAGAAATTACTTTTTCTTGGAATCCAGTTTGCTCATCAATTTCAACTTGATATGTGACACCTTGCTCGATGTTTTCATAACGTACTTTACCAGCAAATTCTGAAATAATTACACCGTTATATGGATCCCATGAACAAACAACATCACCTTTCTTAAGTGCATCACCATTCTTAATAAGAATAGTAGAACCATAAGGAATGTTATTGGTACTTAATGTGATACCTGTTTTCTTATCAATTAATTTTAATTCAGAAGTACGTGAGATAACCATGTTAGCTGGGTTTCCATCAGAGTCTTCACCCTTAATAGTTTTAAGCTCATCAATTTCTGCAATACCATCGAATTTAACTATCAATTTGTTGTCTTCCGAAATGTTACCTGCAATACCACCTACGTGGAATGTACGTAAGGTTAACTGCGTACCTGGTTCTCCAATAGATTGTGCGGCTACAACACCAACAGCTTCTCCACTCTGTACCATTTTTCCGGTTGCTAAATTACGACCATAACACTTGGCGCAAATACCTTGTTTAGCTTCACATGTTAATGCGGAACGTACTTCAACAGCATCTACTGGTGAGTTTTGAATTGTTTTAGCAATAACTTCATCAATCATCTCGTTTGCTCCAACCAATAACTCATCTGTTAATGGGTTGTAAACATCGTTTAAAGAAATACGACCTAAAATACGCTCTGCTAAAGTTTCAACAACTTCATCATTTTTCTTTAATGGTGAAACTTCTACACCACGTAACGTACCACAATCAACACTATTTACAATAACATCTTGTGATACATCTACCAAACGACGTGTTAAGTAACCAGCATCGGCCGTTTTAAGAGCCGTATCGGCAAGACCTTTACGTGCACCGTGTGTTGAGATAAAGTATTCTAAAATTGAAAGACCTTCCTTAAAGTTAGAAAGAATTGGATTTTCAATAATTTCTCCACCACCTGCAGTCGATTTCTTCGGTTTCGCCATTAATCCACGCATACCTGTAAGCTGACGAATCTGTTCTTTAGATCCACGAGCTCCAGAATCAAGCATCATATACACCGAGTTGAAACCTTGTTGATCTTCACGAATACGCTTCATAGACAATTCAGTCAATTCAGCATTCGTTGATGTCCAGATATCAATAACTTGGTTATAACGTTCGTTGTTGGTAATAAGACCCATGTTATAATTGGCCATAATACCGTCAACCTTAAGGTTTGCTCCATCAATCATAGATTGTTTTTCTGGTGGGATAATAATATCTCCTAAACTAAATGATAGTCCACCTTGGAATGCAAAGTTGTAACCTAATGTTTTAATTTCATCTAGGAAAGCAGCCGTTTCTGGCACACTTGTTACTTTTAAAATATCACCAATAATATTACGTAGTGATTTTTTAGTCAATACTTCATTAATATAACCAGCAGCATGAGGTACTTTATCATTAAATAATACACGACCTACTGTAGTGTTTATTACTTGTAATGTTAGTTCTTCCGCTTCGTTAAAAGCATAAGTTCTTACTCTGATGGACGCATTTAAGTCTACACGACCTTCATTATAAGCAATTACTACTTCTTCAGGCGAATAGAATGTTAAGCCTTCACCTTTAATTTTAACTTCGTCTGTTGATATACGTTCTTTAGTCATATAATATAAACCAAGTACCATATCTTGAGAAGGTACTGCTACTGGCGAACCATTAGCTGGGTTTAAAATATTATGCGAGGCTAACATTAATAACTGACATTCTAAAATAGCTTCAGGTCCTAATGGTAAATGCACAGCCATTTGATCACCATCAAAATCGGCGTTAAATGCCGTGGTAACTAATGGGTGTAACTGAATAGCTTTTCCTTCAATTAATTTTGGTTGGAAAGCTTGAATACCTAATCGGTGAAGCGTAGGCGCACGGTTAAGTAATACTGGATGTCCTTTAAGTACATTTTCCAAAATATCCCAAACCACAGGCTCTCTTTTATCTATAATTTTCTTCGCAGATTTTACAGTTTTAACAATACCTCTTTCAATTAGTTTTCTAATTACAAAAGGTTTGTATAATTCGGCTGCCATATCCTTAGGAATACCACATTCGAATAATTTTAATTCTGGTCCAACAACAATTACAGAACGTGCTGAATAATCTACACGCTTACCAAGCAAGTTTTGACGGAAACGTCCTTGCTTACCTTTTAATGAATCTGATAAGGATTTTAATGGTCTGTTAGAATCTGTTTTAACAGCAGATGATTTACGTGTATTATCCAATAACGAATCTACAGATTCCTGTAACATACGTTTTTCGTTACGTAAAATAACTTCTGGTGCTTTAATTTCAACCAAACGCTTTAATCGGTTATTACGAATAATAACACGACGATATAAATCATTTAAATCGGATGTTGCAAAACGACCACCATCTAACGGCACTAACGGACGCAATTCTGGTGGAATAATTGGAATAACTTTTAAAATCATCCATTCTGCACGATTCTCACGATTTTCGTTAGACTCACGCAGGGCTTCAACAACTTGTAAACGCTTTAAAGCTTCTGTTTTACGTTGTTTTGACGTTTCTGTATTTGCTTTATGGCGCAATTCAAATGATAATTCATCTAAATTAATACGTGATAAAAGCTCAATTAAACATTCCGCACCCATTTTAGCTAAGAATTTATTTGGATCTGTATCGTCCAAATATTGATTCTCTTTTGGTAGGGTTTCTAATATGTTTAAGTATTCTTCTTCAGTAAGGAAGTCCATTTTCTGAACTGGTTCTCCTTCTGCATTTTTAGCAATACCTGGTTGAATTACTACATAACGTTCGTAGTAAATAATCATATCTAATTTCTTAGAAGGTAAACCAAGTAGGTAACCAATTTTATTTGGTAATGAACGGAAGTACCAAATGTGCGCCACTGGAACCACTAAATTAATGTGTCCAACACGATCACGACGTACTTTCTTTTCTGTTACTTCCACACCACAACGGTCGCAAATAATACCTTTGTAGCGAATTCTTTTATATTTTCCACAAGCACACTCGTAATCCTTAACAGGACCAAAAATACGCTCACAGAATAAACCATCACGTTCTGGTTTATGAGTTCGATAATTGATAGTTTCTGGCTTTAGAACTTCACCGCGAGATTCTGCTAAAATAGACTCTGGTGATGCTAAACCAATGGAGATTTTATTAAATCTCTGTACTGTATTCTTATCTTGTTTTCTTGCCATGTTTTATGTTTTTAGTATGGACAGCCCGAAGACTGCCCTTACATACAACGGTTTTTTTTATTTGGGCCAGTTACGAATTGTCCCGTAAATATTACTCTTCTAATCTGATATCCAGTGCTAAACCTTTCAATTCATGCATAAGCACGTTGAAAGATTCTGGCAATCCTGGTTCTGGCATTGGCTCACCTTTAACTATACTTTCGTATGTTTTAGCTCTACCAATTACATCATCAGATTTAACGGTCAATATTTCTCTTAATGTTGCAGATGCTCCATAAGCTTCTAATGCCCAAACTTCCATTTCTCCAAAACGCTGACCACCAAATTGTGCTTTACCACCTAATGGCTGTTGCGTAATTAATGAGTATGGTCCAATAGAACGTGCGTGCATTTTATCGTCCACCATGTGACCTAGTTTCAGCATGTAGATAACACCTACGGTTGCTGGCTGATCAAAACGGTTTCCTGTTCCACCATCATAAAGATAGGTATGTCCAAATCTTGGAATTCCAGCCTCATCTGTAAATTCATTAATTTGGTCTAGGGTTGCACCATCAAAAATAGGCGTCGCATACGTACGGTTTAATTTCTGACCTGCCCAACCAAGAACAGTTTCATAAATCTGCCCAATGTTCATACGAGATGGTACACCAAGTGGATTTAAAACAATATCAACAGGTGTTCCGTCTTCAAGGAATGGCATATCTTCTTGACGAACAATACGCGCTACAATACCTTTGTTACCATGACGACCTGCCATTTTATCACCAACTTTAAGTTTACGTTTTTTAGCAATGTAAACTTTAGCTAATTTGATAATACCAGCTGGTAATTCATCACCTACAGAAATCGTAAACTTCTCACGACGTAAAGAACCTTGTAAGTCGTTTTCTTTAATTTTGTAGTTATGAATTAAATCGGCTACTAATTTATTTGTATAATCATCAGTAGTCCAAGATCCAGCAGTTAAGTGGGTATAATCATCTACAGCATTTAACATTTTAAGTGTATATTTCTTACCTTTTGGTAGTACTTCTT
The DNA here is from genome assembly GCF_048259285.1 of Bizionia sp. Classification (NCBI taxonomy): domain Bacteria; kingdom Pseudomonadati; phylum Bacteroidota; class Flavobacteriia; order Flavobacteriales; family Flavobacteriaceae; genus Bizionia; species Bizionia sp. The sequence continues at coordinate 28,658 of NZ_JBLXHU010000027.1, forward strand.
CACCTAAATCATTAAAAACACCTTGCGCTGTTTTACCAGATACAATAGTGAATAGTTTTTCAACTAAAATATCTTGTAAATCATCAAACTTTTTGAAGTATAACGCTTCTAAAGCAGCAATATCTTCTTTATCTTGAGCTCTCTTGCGCTTATCTTTAACGGCACGAGCAAATAATTTTTTATCAATTACTACACCGTGTAATGATGGCGACGCTTTTAATGATGCATCTTTCACATCACCAGCTTTATCACCAAAAATAGCACGTAATAATTTTTCTTCAGGAGTTGGATCTGATTCCCCTTTTGGTGTAATTTTACCAATAAGAATATCCCCAGGCTTCACTTCTGCTCCAACACGAATCATACCGTGTTCATCTAAATCTTTAGTTGCTTCTTCTGAAACGTTAGGGATGTCATTCGTTAATTCTTCGTTCCCTAATTTAGTATCACGAACTTCCAATGAATACTCATCAATATGAATTGATGTAAATACATCATTTCTAACAACTTCTTCAGAAATTACAATAGCATCCTCAAAGTTATACCCTTTCCAAGGCATAAAGGCTACTTTCATATTTCTACCTAAAGCTAATTCTCCCTTTTGTGTTGCATAACCTTCACAAAGAACTTGACCTTTCTTAATTTTATCACCCTTTTGAACAATTGGCTTTAAATTAATGGAAGTTCCTTGGTTGGTTTTTCTGAACTTAACAAGTGGATATGTTTTTGTATCGCTTTCAAAGCTTACTTTCGCTTCATCTTCAGTTCTATCGTATTTGATAGTAATTTCGTTAGCGTCAACATATTCTACAACACCACTTCCTTCGGCGTTTATTAATACACGCGAATCTGATGCTACTTGTCTTTCTAATCCTGTTCCAACAATTGGTGCTTGCGGACGTAATAATGGTACGGCCTGACGCATCATGTTAGATCCCATTAATGCACGGTTGGCATCATCATGTTCCAAGAATGGAATTAATGAAGCCGAAATAGATGCAATTTGATTTGGCGCTACATCAGTATAGTCAATTTCACTTGGGTCAATTACTGGGAAGTCACCTTCCATCCGCGCAATTACCTTATCATGTAAAATTTTACCATTGTCATCAACCTTAACAGTTGCTTGTGCAATTAATTTATCTTCTTCCTCTTCAGCACTTAAGTACGTAGGGGTGCTCTTAATATCTACAACACCATCTGTAACTTTACGGTAAGGCGTTTCAATGAATCCCATAGAATTCACTTTAGCAAATACAGAAAGTGACGAAATTAAACCAATGTTTGGTCCTTCTGGTGTTTCAATAGGACATAAACGTCCGTAGTGTGTGTAGTGAACGTCACGCACCTCAAACCCTGCTCTTTCACGAGATAAACCACCAGGTCCAAGAGCTGATAAACGACGCTTGTGCGTAATTTCAGCAAGTGGATTGGTTTGATCCATGAATTGCGATAATTGGTTAGTACCAAAGAATGAATTAATAACAGACGATAAAGTCTTGGCATTAATTAAATCGATAGGTGTAAATACTTCGTTGTCACGTACATTCATACGCTCACGAATAGTTCGCGCCATACGTGCTAAACCAACACCAAATTGTTGTGACAATTGCTCACCAACTGTACGTACACGACGGTTAGATAAGTGATCAATATCATCAATCTCTGCTTTAGAGTTGATAAGTTCAATTAAGTATTTAATAATAGTAATGATATCTTCTTTGGTAAGCACTTGCTTATCCATACCAATATCAAGACCTAATTTTTTATTCATTCTATAACGACCTACTTCTCCTAAAGAGTAGCGTTGGTCTGAAAAGAATAATTTGTCAATAATACCACGTGCAGTTTCCTCATCTGGTGGCTCTGCATTACGTAATTGACGGTATATATGTTCAACAGCTTCTTTTTCAGAGTTTGTTGGATCTTTTTGTAAGGTATTATGAATAATTGCGTAATCTCCTTGTTGTGCGCTTTCTTTATGTAAAAGAACGGTTTTCACACTTGTTTCAAGAATTTCTTCAATATTATCTTTATCAAGAACGGTATCACGATCTAATACAATCTCGTTACGCTCAATTGAAACTACTTCTCCAGTATCTTCATCAACAAAATCCTCATGCCATGTGTTAAGAACACGCGCTGCAAGCTTACGTCCTAATACTTTTTTAAGTCCTGCTTTAGAAACTTTAATTTCTTCAGCAAGGTCAAATATTTCTAAAATATCTTTATCACGTTCAAAACCAATGGCTCTGAATAACGTTGTTACAGGTAATTTTTTCTTACGGTCGATATACGCATACATCACTTGGTTGATGTCTGTTGCGAATTCAATCCATGATCCTTTAAATGGAATAACTCTGGCTGAATATAATTTTGTTCCATTGGCATGGAATGATTGACCAAAGAATACACCTGGTGATCTGTGTAACTGCGATACAACTACACGCTCTGCACCATTGATACAGAAAGTACCAGAAGGTGTCATATAAGGAATTGTTCCTAAGTACACATCTTGAACAATGGTCTCGAAATCCTCATGTTCAGGATCTGTACAGTACAGTTTAAGTCTTGCCTTGAGCGGTACGCTATATGTAAGTCCACGTTCTATACATTCTTCAATTGTATAACGTGGTGGATCAATAAAGTAATCTAAAAATTCTAAAACAAATTGATTACGTGTGTCTGTAATTGGGAAATTTTCCAGAAAGGTATTATATAAACCTTCGTCTCCTCTTTCTTCAGATTTAGTTTCTAGCTGGAAAAAATCCTGGAAGGATTTTATCTGAATATCCATAAAGTCAGGATATTCTGTTCTATTTATAATAGACGAGAAATTTAATCTTTCAGCTTGTTTTGTTAACATCAATGGGCGGAATTTTGATTAAAAAAAATAAAATAGCGTATGTAACGATTATATACGCAAAATGGTCTAGGCCTAAAAGTGTTCACTTTAGACCTAAACCGTAATGTTTTAGAGTGCTTAAATTACTTAAGCTCAACCTCTGCTCCTGCTTCCTCTAATTGAGATTTTAGAGCTTCTGCTTCGTCTTTAGAAACACCTTCTTTGATAGGGCTTGGAGCACCATCAACTAATTCTTTAGCTTCTTTTAATCCTAATCCAGTTAATTCTTTAACTAGTTTTACAACTGCTAATTTAGAACCACCAGCGGCTTTAAGGATTACATCAAATTCTGTTTGCTCTTCAGCAGCGTCTCCACCACCAGCAGCAGGACCAGCCATAGCTACAGCAGCTGCTGCAGGCTCGATACCATACTCATCTTTTAATATAGTTGCTAATTCGTTAACTTCTTTTACTGTTAAGTTTACTAATTGTTCTGCGAAATCTTTTAAATCTGCCATTTTTCTATCGTTTTAATAAATTTTAATAATAATATAATTGTAATTAAGTGCGTACTATTTGTGACTATCCTTCTTTTTCAGATAGTGTTTTTAAAATACCTGCTAATTTACCACCACTTGATTTAAGTGCTGAAATAACGTTTTTAGCTGGTGATTGTAATAAGCCAATAATATCACCGATAACTTCTTCTTTAGATTTAATATTTACTAAAGCGTCTAAGTTTTCGTCGCCAAGGTATATAGCTTCCTCAATAAATGCTCCTTTTAAAAGTGGCATTTTTGATTTTTTACGGAAGTTCTGAATAACTTTAGCTGGTGCATTACCAACTTCAGAATACATGATTGACGTATTTCCCTTTAATGTTGAAGGAAGGTTGCCAAAATCTTTATCTGATGCTTCCATTGCTTTTTCAAGCAAGGTATTTTTAACTACGGCCAATTTTATATTTGCCTTAAAACAAGCACGACGTAAATCTGATGTCGATCCTGCGTTTAATCCGGAAATATCTGCTAAATAAATAATATTATTATCGGCTAATTGCGCAGTTAATTCTTTAATTACTTGTGATTTTTCTTCTCTAGTCATAATAAAAGTTTTAAACTACTTAACCAATTTTATTATCTACAGCTATACTTGGACTCATGGTACTAGACATAAAAATGCTCTTCACATAAACTCCTTTAGCAGCAGTTGGTTTAAGTTTCATTATTGTTTGTAATAATTCGTTTGCATTACCTGCAATTTTATCAGCACTGAAAGATGCTTTACCTATTGATGCGTGTACAATACCAGTTTTATCAACTTTAAAATCAATTTTACCAGCTTTTACATCGCTAACAGCTTTAGCAATATCCATTGTTACTGTACCTGTCTTTGGGTTAGGCATTAAACCACGAGGACCTAATACACGTCCTAAAGGACCTAATTTACCCATAACACTTGGCATAGTTACAATAACATCTACGTTTGTCCAACCACCTTTAATTTTATCAAGGTATTCATCTAAACCAACGTAATCTGCACCAGCTTCTTTAGCTTCTGCTTCTTTATCTGGTGTTACTAATGCTAAAACTTTTACGTCTTTACCAGTACCGTGAGGAAGCGTTACAACGCCTCTTACCATTTGATTTGCTTTTCTTGGATCTACGCCTAAACGTATTGCCAAATCAACAGATGCATCAAATTTAGTATTGGTTATTTCTTTTACTAATGCTGAAGCTTCACCGACAGAGTATACTCTACCTTTCTCGATTTTTGCTACAGCTTCTTTTTGTTTCTTTGTTAATCTTGCCATTTTACAATTTTTTTAGATTAATTAGGGGCAGTACCGCCTTTAACAGTTATACCCATTGATCTAGCAGTACCCGCAACCATTGTCATGGCTTTTTCGATTGTAAATGCATTTAGATCTTGCATTTTATCTTCAGCGATGGTTCTAACCTGATCCCAAGAAACTTTTGCTACTTTTTTAATGTGTGGTTCACCTGAACCCTTTTTCACTTTGGCCGCTTCTAATAATTGTACAGCTGCAGGAGGCGTTTTGATAACAAAGTCAAATGATTTGTCTTTGTATACCATAATAACCACTGGTAAAACTTTACCAGGCTTATCTTGTGTTCTAGCATTAAACTGCTTACAGAACTCCATGATATTAACTCCAGCGGCACCTAAAGCGGGTCCAACCGGTGGCGACGGATTCGCTGCACCTCCCCTAACTTGTAGTTTAAC